>NZ_AXAB01000067.1:0-31945 GCF_000472645.1 Bradyrhizobium sp. WSM2254
TCCCAGAAGGCTCGTGCTTGTGAACTCTCGGTAGTCGAACAGCGGCGAGAGCAGGATCAGGCCCTTCACGCCGACGCCCTGCTCCATCTGCAGATTGCGCACAACCTTCGGTCCGCGAATGCCGCCATAGCTTTCGCCCGCGACNTATTTCGGCGAGGAGAGCCGCTCGTGCTTCTCGAGCCAGCGGCGGATCACAAGCGCGATTGAACTGGCGTCACCATCGACCGAATAGAACCGCCTGGGCACATTTTCGCCCGTCGCCACGAAACGGCTATAGCCGGTACCGACGGGATCGATGAACACGAGGTCGGTGAAATCGAGCCACGTCTCGGCGTTGGGCCTGACCTCGGGCGAGGCGGACGCTGTGACGGTTTCCGCATCGATCGGCAGCCGCCATGGCCCGGCATTGCCGAACTGCAGCCAAGCAGAGGATGACCCGGGGCCGCCGTTGAAGAGGAACGTCACCGGACGCGTGGCGTGATCTGTGCCGTCGAGCTGATAGGAGGTGTAGGCGATGTCGGCCTGCGGCTCGCCCTTGTGGTCGAACACGTGGATCGAGCCCGCAGTCGCGATGAAACGAAGCGTCCGCCCGGGCAGCTCCAGCGTCTGTTTGGTGGTGGAATCCGGCGGCAGGCGATGCTGCTCGGCCCCCGATGGGGAAGTCGGCGCGCTGGCGCTGCGCGCGCCGGGCCCGCCCTTCTGGCCGACCGGCGTCGGGGCGTCGGGACGCGGCGGCGGATCGTCGGCGCGGGCGCTCCCCATCGCGGTGCACGCAAGTAGGGCCAGCGCGAGAGGGATGTGGCGCAGCGCGCTTAAATCGAACAGCATAGAGTTTTCTCCCCGGTCCGGCCGCACCTTTCTGTCAGGGGCCGATTGCGATGGTTTAAGGTTGCGGGACAGGCCGGACTGTCGTGGTTCTGGCTTATGGTGCACTAGGCGCATCTGCCTAACGGCTCTCTTCAGTTAGCTAAGAGTCGGGAACAACAAACCTGCTAAGTCTAGTAGTGACCTCTGTTCCTGAGGGCACGGGCCGCCTGCGCAATGGCACAAAGCCTACCCATTCGGCTTCCGGCATTTCAACGAGTTCGCGCGCCGTCACCGGCCGATCTCCCCGTCAAACATACCGGCTTCGATTATCCGTCGCAGTCTTTCGCTGCAGGTCAAAATGTGGCCCCACTTGATTGCACCTCACCGCAACTTGGCTGAAGCCGAGGCGACATCATTCGAGGACGACCTTGAAGGAGGGATACGGCCGTTGGAAAGCGGCAAGCACACGATCGCGCGCCCGGTCCATCTCGCGAGCTGCTGCGTCGGTGGGCATGAAAGTTGGACAAGCAGGATTGCCGCAGCCGCAGGGCCCTGTTTCGCCGGAGGACAGTAGCGTTTTGAATCGGTGGCGAAGCTGGCCCAGCTCACGGACCGTCAATTCCAGCGCGCTGCGGCTGCCGGCATCGCGGTTGTGGTAAGCGAGGGAAGTCGGTGTATTTCGGCGCCTTCTCGCGTCCTCCGAGGGCGAAGGCCACACGTCCGAATCGTGTCGGGTGCGCCAACTACGCCGATGCACGATCTCGATTGTCCGCTGACAATCAAATCGAGGTTCATCATAGATCGCCAGGAATCGGACAACGCAGACGCGAGGTTGACGGCTTAGACGCCTCTCATGCGCTCTACGCTTCATGACGAGATCGGCTAGCGAAGGGATCAGTTGCACGTCGCAATCTGATCATTGTAGGGGCGAGGCATCGACCGCTCGACGTGCCCCCCTCACAGATCCGGACGGTCAGCTTTCTCCCATCCGGCTCCTCTGACGAGTAATGCTCAGGTCAATTGGTGACGCTGGCCGTGCACATATCATTCGGCATGCAATATTTTCGAGTCGGTTGACAAAATGCCCCGCATCTATGTCGGCGTTCACGGACGTGCGGCATCCTCTCGATACTCTTTCCGAAAGAAACGACGTGCGTTGCCGCGCATGATCTGCTCAATCAGGTCACGGGTGTCCTCAAGCGCGATCCAGCCCTCGGCGACCAATTGCGAGAGCGCCTGCGCGATTCCACGGCGCGCTACGAACGCATGGCCATAAATTGGCTCGACAGCGACATAGTCGCCACCGAAGGTGAAGATCTTGTTGGACGGGACCGCCATCAGAAACTCTTTCAGAAAACGAACGCCCGCTACCGGATTGATAATCCATGCCCAGCACATGTCGATCGCGGCGTTAGGGTAATGTTTGGCCAGCGCGATAAATTCGTGCTCGTATGGATAGCCGATGTGCATTAGAACGAATCGGGTTTCTGGAAAGTCCTGCAACAGACGGCAGACGTCTGCGGCATTGCTGTGGGTACGACCGAGTTGCATCACGCCGAAACCAGCCAAAACGCCGGTATGCAGTTTGACCGGCAAGCCGCACTCGCCAGCCTTGCCGACGCAATAGCGGAATAGATAATCTTGCAGCGCCTTGAGATCCTCAGGACCGAGGGCGTGCAACGCGCCGACTCTGTCGGCATGGTGGGGAAATAACCTTGACGCATGGGCTTTGGTGACCGGCTCGAAATCGAGAGCGCGCGAATAGGCAATTTGCGATTTTACAGCCACGGCTTTGGCGCCGTATGTTGCGAAATAGAAGTCGATGACCTCAAGCCACTCATCGAGCGTCGTCGGGCGTTTGCCTGTCTCGGCTTCCACCCACGCAAAGTCAGCAGCGCTACACCGGCACAACTGAAGAATGCTTATATCGTGGTCGAGTAGCCCTGGCTGCTCGGTCTCCATAAAGATGCGCTGCAGCGAATTGACGTGGCAGCCCTCGATGTTCGCGAGGCCCAGAATGCGTGCGTAAAAGCCGGGCTGAACGGTTTCACGGTATTTCTCGGCGATGCGAGGCAGGCTCTCGGCTGTCAGATCATCTTCGCCGTAAACGCCGCGAAATGTATGGCGCAGAGCCTGGGCGTAACCCGTGTGGCGGATGCGGTCCCAATAGGGGGCGATCAGCCGATATTTTTCCTGGCTCGCGAGATCCGGCCCGAGAAACCTTCGCAGCTCGGCTGCTGGCAGACCTGCGACCACCAGGTCCTCGGCAGCATAGGACCTGAATAGATAGGCCCAGTCGTCGCATGGCAATGTTCGCGGATGGATCGCGCCGGAAAGACGCTGACTTTCCTCGATCAGATGCTCATGGGTGTCCACAAATGGCGTCTCCTCGACCCATTGTGCGATTTGTTGATCGGAGTCCGTCATTGCGTCCCAGCGAATCGCAGTTCTACCTCTCATTTTGGGCTCCTTTTGGTTAAAGCCAGCTGCCTGCGTCCGCATTGGCGATCACGGCAAGTATTGGACCATGCTGTAAGTCTGGTGTTGACATCCCAATCGTGGCGGCGCCTTCACGCCGCCGCCGGCAGGATCAATAATTGACGACATCACTAGGATGGGCAACGCGCTCTTTTAGAGCATCGGTCATTGGGAAGTTGAGATTGATGTTTTTCGGCGGGATCGCAGCCATGAACCATTTGTCGTAGATCTTTGTGAACTCGCCGGAAGCCATGAGTTTGGAAAGAACGTCGTCGACTATCTTTTTGAAGTCGGGATCATCCTTCGAGAACATCAGACCGTAATAATAAATGGTACCGTAGTTAGCTTTTAGAAAGATGAGGTCGGTCGGGTTCGAATAGTCCGCCTTCATACCGGCCAAGAGAATGTCAGCTTCCACCCACGCTGCTGCACGGCCGGTCGCGAGTAGCAGCAACGATTCCGCATGGTCTTTGGCTTGAGCGATAGTAAGATTTAGATCGTCGTCTTGCGAAATGCCCTTGGCAATGCCGAGAGCATCGGAACCCTGCGTTACGACAACAGTCTTTCCCTTCAGATCTTTCGGCGTCTTGAACCCGCTCGCCGCCTTTGCGAGCCAAGCCGTTTGACTGGCGAAAGTTGAAACACTGAAGGAGACCTGTTCCAGACGCTGCTTGCTGCTGGCAGTGCCGCCACACTCGATATCGATTGTGCCGTTCTGAATAAGCGGGATACGGTTCGATGAGTTGACCGGCGCAAGCTTTGTCTGAAGGTCTGGAGTGCCGAGATCAGATTTCAGACGCTCGACGACATGCGCGCACAGGTCCAGGGAGAAACCAACAGGCTTCTGGTCAGCGCCGAGATACGAGAAGGGTATCGAAGCCTCGCGATAGCCAATGGTGATCACTCTTTTCGATTTGATGTTGTCGAGCGTTGGCCCCGCATGGGCCGTCGAGACCAAAAACACGGTGATCGCGGTCGCGGAAAACAGTGCAAACATTTTAGACATGGAAATCCCTCTCGTTCGAGTGCGACGCCCCTTTTGCGCCTTATTGGTCCTAGGACGAGGCGGACCGCGCAAGCGGCGACCTCAGTGAATGATCTGATTGAGGAAGGCCTTCGCACGTTCCGTGTTCGGCGCGCGAAAGAAGGTGGTCGGATCGCCGTCTTCCACGATTGAGCCGCGATCCATGAAGACCACACGATCCGCAATTTCCCGCGCAAACCCCATTTCGTGCGTGACGCAGACCATCGTCATCCCGTCCCGCGCTAGCTCAACCATAGTTTCGAGCACCTCCTTGACCATTTCCGGATCGAGAGCAGAAGTCGGCTCGTCAAACAGCATGATCTTGGGCTGCATGCACAAGGCGCGGGCTATAGCGACGCGTTGCTGCTGGCCGCCTGACAATTGCGCTGGATACTTTTTGGCCTGATCGTGGATCCGGACCTTTCTCAGCAGCACCATTGCCCGATCATGCGCGTCAGACTCAGCAAGACCCCTGACTTTCATCGGAGCCAACATGCAATTTTCGACCACCGAGAGATGCGGAAACAGGTTGAAGCTCTGAAAGACCATTCCGACCTCACAGCGAACGCTGTTGATATCGCGAATCCGGTCTGTCAGTTCGATCCCATCAACGACTATTCGGCCCGAATCGTGCTTTTCAATATGATTGACGCAGCGGATCAGGGTCGACTTCCCTGAACCCGACGGCCCGCAGAGCACGATCTTTTCTCCTTTTGCGACGTTGAGATTGATGTCGCTCAGGGCACTAAAGTTGCCGAACCGCTTGACGAGGTGCTCTACGACAACCATCGGAATCTGGTCGGCTGGACTAACTGCGCGCTCTTGCTGCATGCTGGTCTCCAGGTTTTAGAGTCTGAGAAACGACGGGCCGTCAGATCGCCGATTGACTATCGGTTGGCACCCGCGATCGCGTATCTCTTACGGAGCGAGGCGACCAATTGGGACGCGGCGGAACTTATGATGAGATAAACGACGGCCACTGCGAGGTACATCTCGACGAGGCGGCCGTTGAGCTGGGCAAGCTTCGACGCCGCACCAAGGAGGTCGGTGAGCGATAGGACGTAGACGAGCGACGTGTCCTGAAACAGAATGATGGTCTGGCTGAGTATGATCGGACTGGCAACCCGGAACACCTGTGGCAGGACGACGTGGCGATACGTATCGAATGTCGACAAGGCGAGAGCCTGACAAGCCTCGAATTGTCCTTTGTTCACGGCACGCAACCCGACGCGGATGATTTCCGAATAGTAAGCTGCCTCAAACAGGCCGAACGTGATGAACGCCGTATATGTGGCGCCGACTGGAATCGGACGACCATTGCCTGACAGATGGCCTAGAACGATGGGCACCAAGAAGAAGAACCAAAACAAGACGAGGATGAGCGGAATCGATCGCATCAGGGCGACGTAGCTACGGACGAGCGGACTCAGAATGCGGAGCTCAAAGTGCTGCACGAGGGCGAAGAACGTTCCAAGAGACATTCCAATCAGGAACGCGGCTACCGTCAAGGAAAGCGAAAAGAGCAATCCTGACCATAGATAGGGCCACGCCTGCGCGATGATCGAGAAATCGAGGCTGTTCATTTCGCGACCTCCATACTGCCAGGCAGGGGACTTTCCAGCTTCACATCGTCAAAATCTGCGCCGATGGCTTCCTTACCCGGTACGGTACCGGGAATGCGCACCGCCTTGTCGATGAGCATCATCGTCTGGTAGGCGATAAGAGCCAGAGCGAGATAAATGAGCGTGGCGGCACCGAATGCCGTGAAGGTTTGGAAAGTAGCGTCGCTGATCTGGCGCGCCTGAGCGGTCAGCTCCATCAAGCCGATGGTCAGAGCAACAGACGTGTTCTTGTAGATGCCCATCACCTCACTTGTCAGGCTTGGAACGATGAGGCGCAGTGCCTGCGGCAGGATGATATGGCGATAGGTCAGATATCCGCTTAGGCCGAGCGCGGCCGCCGCTTCGGCTTGCCCCTTAGGCAAGGCTTCGATGCCGGCACGAACCTGTTCTGCGATGCGCGCGGCGGTGTACAGACTCAGGCACCACAAGGCCGGAAAGAAAGATCCCCAAGGCGGAGGTATCTGCTTTATCCAGTCACCCATAGCACTCGGAAGAAGCTCGGGCAGGACGAAGTACCAGAGAAACATCTGCACGAGAACGGGGATGTTCCGGAAGATCTCCACATAGAATCGAGCCAAGGCCCCGAAGAAGGGGTTCTGCACAGTTCGACCTATGCCGACGACTACTCCGACCGCGAACGCAATCCACCAACCGAAGAAGGCGAGCGCCAACGTCCAACCAAGACCCGAAAGAAGCCAATCGATGTACCGCTGGCCATCCATTGTCTTTTCGAGAAGAACTCCGAACATCGCGAGCCTCACGATTGCGGGTGCGCACGGCCACCATGCTCCGCATGATCGGTCGTCGCGCGCACTGTGCCGGTGCTAGTCGAACGCATCACTTGAATGCGCGGTCCTTTCCTTCAGCACGCCAGTAAGGGGAAGGCATGATGCTCGCCCTTGGACGGGATCAGGCTACTGTCCGCTCGCGTGCGTTTTCTCCAAATGCTCCTATGCCAAACCCTAAGCGGCCCTGAATGACTTTTTTGGCTGGCGTCCGCGGATGAGATGAACCAGACGATCCACGTCGGCGATGGTGTTGAACATGCCGAACGATACGCGGATACCGTCGCGCTCGGGGGAAACACGCACGCCGTTCTCTTCGAAGTAGCTGAGCCACTCAGTCGCGGGCAGACGAACGACGTAGATGTGGGGCGAGCGATGTTGCCGCTGACGCGGACCGACGAGACTGAGGTCGAGTTCGTCCAGTTGTGCGATGAGATGATCGCCCAGATCGAAGCAATGGTTCTGAATGTTCTTCACGCCGATCTGCTCGATCATGTCGAGCGAGGCTCCAAGCGCGTGAACTGCAGGAAGATTGAAGTTTCCCAGCTCGAAGCGTCGCGCGCTGGGCGATGGCGTCAGGCGGTCGGGACGAGCGATAAGGTCGTGAGGAGTCTCCGCCAAACTGGCCGCGGCAAGATAGGCAGGCTCCAGTTCCTTCAGGGTCTTGTCCCAGTAGAGCAATCCGAGACCTTGAGGGACGAGCAATCCCTTGTGACTCCCGGAGCCAACGAAGGTTGCCCGGATGGCATTCGCATCGATTGGAACAACCCCGATTGCCTGCATGACGTCTACGACGAAGTAGAGCTTCTTCTCCGCGCAAAGAGCGCCGATGCTCTCGATGTCGAAGCGATGTCCGGCGTGGAAGGTGACGTGCGACAGCGAGATCGCGCTGGTCTTCTCGTCGATGTGCGGAAGGAAAGTGTCGGCGTTTACGACGTCCGTCATCGGAAGGAAGTCGATCTGGACACCTTTCTTCTTCAAGTTGAGGAAGGCATAAGCGTTGTTTGGATGATCCCCGTGGATCATCAAAACGTTATCGCCGGCTCGCAGAGGCAGCGCATTCGCCGCGATGTTCATGCTTTCTGATGTGTTCTTCGTGAAAGCAATTTCGTCGGCCGATACCCCAAGGAAACGGGCGACCTTGGCACGCGTTTGCTCGACCCGATCGAGCCACACACTTTTCGGTCCGGCCGTCTCCAAGCCTTCACGAAGGAAGGTTTCGATCGCCGCCATTACGGGACGCGCGAGGGGCGCCTGAAAACCGGAGTCGAGGTAGACCATCCTTTCGGCTACCGGGAACTCCCTGCGCACAGCCTCCACGTCGTAATGACGAGACATTCCCCATCTCCCTTTCGAGCACTTCGCCAGCACCGCTCCAATTCACGGCTCAGCCGCCGCCCAAACTCAGCCTGTGCAATGCACAAATTCCGATCAGAATGCGGCAACGCCAACGTTATGGGCAATTGCGCGACAAGTCCAAATTATTTTTCATATTTCAGTAGTATTTACTCCGAAAATTGATAATTTGTACTGAGGGAGATTTTTATGATGGAGCAAAAAAAGACGGTTGGGCCTCTCGACCGGGCATTCGCCATCGTGGGTTACGTTGCCAATCAGACGAAGGCTGTTTCGGTCGCGGAGATCGCTAACGCTCTTTCGTTGCCGATTCCGACGGCCCATCGGCTTGTCGGAAATTTGGAAGAACGCGGCCTCCTTCAGAAGGCTCTCGGATCGAAGCGCTACGTGGTGGGAAATCAGTTGGTCACGCTGTCCGCCAAAGTGATCGGCGCGGCCTTTCGCACGGCGCGGCGGCACGCGGTACTCCGCGCGGTTGCCGGCGAGATCGGCGAACAGTGCGAAATCGGGGTCGTGCGCGACAACGTCGTTGCTTACGTCGACAGCGTACGTGTCTCCCAACCACAAGGGCTTCAATTCAATCCTGGCGAGGCTGCTCCACTTCACTGCACCTCGACTGGAAAAATTTACATGAGCCGGTTACCCGAGAGAGCACGTGAGAAGTTATGTCGCTCACTCGCTCTGACACAGTACACTGATAACACGGTCGTGGATTGCGACACGCTCCTGAGACTTCTCGAGGAAACACGCCGACACGGTTGGGCCAAGAGCAATGAGGAGTACGTGAAGGGTGTCGTCGGCTGCGCGGTACCCATCGTTTCCCCGGACCGAGAGCTGATAGCCTGCCTTGGCGTATCGGTGCCTGTGGCGCGAGTCAGCTTCGCAGAGCTTGATCGCTTCATTCCTCTACTTCAAAAAGCCTCCGTACTCCTGTCGCAAACCATCCTTCAGACGGACAGTGAGGAAGAAACACTCGAGGATACATTCCCCTAAAACGACTTCTCTTGCGAATCGCTTCATCACAGGAGCTTCGATCGTTTATCCGAAATGATAACAACAACGATAACGCAAGAGAAGTTTGGACTCGCGTTTAGCGAGCAATCGGCCCACGCGGTGCAGGGAGCCGCGACTTCTCCTGCCCAGCGGACCGCTACCCGCCGCCTTCGTAAAACAGCTCCAGCGGTAGGCCGACCAGCGCCTTGCCGATCCAGTCCCGCGCGATCACGTTGGATGGCCCCATTGCGATGGCCGCGCGCGTCCCGGTAGGAGCGCTCGATCGGACCGCGATGGTAGCCATAACCGCCGGTCACGGTCAGCGCCGTGGCCGCGAGCTTGTTGGCAACCTCGGCGGCGTGCACCTTGAACTCGGTCAGCGGAATCGGGATCTCGCTCTGCAGCTTGCCGGCGCGCCACAAGCGCGTCGAGCCGGCCCGCGAGTTCGTTGCGCCAGGCCGCAGCGTCTCGACCAGCACCTTGGCGGCGCCGGAGTTCCTGCCGGATCGCCTGGCAATCGGAAAGGCTCTTGTTCCGGTCCTTATGCACGAAGCTCGTGGTGTGCGCGACCGCCGCGCTCAAGGCGCCGCGGGCCACGCCTTCCCGCCTGCGCCTGACGCCGATGAGCCACTGCGTCCCATTCGTTGTTGCTTAGTGTTTTGATGCACCTGAAGAGATAGCATCGCGATGGCGGTCGCACGGGGACGTCCAACCAGCCCAACGTCCGTCAACCTTGCACGGAACGTCCATCTATATGAACAATACTCAGAGGAATGTCTCGATCATGCTTGACGATCGCACATCAGCGCAATTGTCCTCCCTGTCGCTGGAACGCGTAGATCGGATTCATACCGCAATAGGCGTAGGTGCCGGATGCGGTGGCCATGCACTGGTCATAGGTCGAGAACTGGCAATTGCCCGGATAGCCCCAGGTACGCCCCTGCAGGCAATAAATGTCCTGCCGAACCGGGGGGACGTACGACCGCCCCCGCTGAGCGGCAATTGAAGGCGATCCCAAGCCGACAAGGATGGGAAGTGCAAGCACGCCGATAAACAGAAGGTTGCACATGAGACCATTAGCCTCCGTTAAGTCTTGCTGAAGGATAGAGGATTCTCATTTGATGTTTTGATCTTAGTCAATGGCAAATGGCCGGTCGCAGCCCGTCCGGCGAATGCCTGCGAAAGAAGCTCGAGCGTGACGGCGCTCCCTGGAGCAGCATTCCTGCTATTTGTAGAAGAGGAACGCATCTTTCCAGCGCGGTGAGGGTGCATGTGCGGCAGAAAAATCCCTGGGGCAAAGGATCACTCGAGCTTGAGAACTCTCGCGCTCCGGAATGAGCCGGTTCGGATCGGCGGCAAGCCCTACCGTGAGCTTATCAAATGACCGAAGCGGAAATTCACCGTCTCTCAGGCCTGCCGTAGATCGCGTAGCGCTTGAGCTGCACGACCCAAGGGACCTGGCGGGGCTCATGAAAGGTTGAACGAGCTCTTCTAGGTGATCGGCCTGATCCGGCGCAGCAGCGAATCGGCATATTCCTCGCGCTCGCGCATAAAGCGCTCTTGATGCGCTTTGAAACTCTCGATCCGCTTCCTGATCTCATCACGTTCGCTGCTGCCATAGCCGGGGACGCCGGGGGCACCCTGCTCGACGACCTCCTTCGGCTGAGGCCGCGGCCGTTCGATCTCCACCTTCAGCGATCTGGCGAACGCCGTGGTTTCCTCGACAAGCGCATCGAGCTCGCTCTTCCAGTCATGCATTGACGCCCCCTTGCGCACTTCAGCCCGCTAGATGAGCCAGTTCATCACAAGCCAACCTGCAACAATGACGCAGACGCCAATCGCCAGATAGGGAACCCCAACCAGCATCCGCCGCTTCTCCTTGAAAAGCCTGTCGACAACAATTATTGCCGGTGGCCCTCGGGTACAAAGCGCTCATCGTGAAACAATGCAGTCCGGCCCCGGTGGCAACAATCCTAGACCAAAAACACGTTGTTTCCTAGGTTTGCCGTTCAAGAAGCTTAACGCAAGCCGATGGTGTTTCCGCCAAGAACGGGGCGCGACGTCCGGGAGAGATTTCCACCTGTCTTACAGTCTTGTGCCCTTGCTTCGAGGCTCGTAATCCGCGATCGCAGCAAACGCCGAAGATTCGCCGTATCGGAAGGAATTGAAGCGGGGCGACCTAACCGGAACGAACATTGAGGTGATCACGAGCATTAGTGAGGTAAAGCCCGGAGAGACGGCAACGCTGCACATCCATCATGGTGATGAATCTTACTACTATCTTGAGGGGGGGGCACGATCGAACTGCCCGATGGAAAGCAGGTGTCGATTCCTACAGGTGCAGTCGGCTTGAATGTTCGCAATGTACCGCATGGGGCTTACAAGGTCTTCGGTGATAAGACGCAAAGCCGTCGGACGCGGGAGCCATAAGCACGCCCGATGCAGGCAGAGTGAATTTCACTTACTCATCGTCGCGCATATCCCCTTACATTTTGTGTTGGTCTTCGCTCGCCCATGGGAGACGGACCAGGATGTTGGACGTCGGCAATCGGATCGTCATGGCCTCAGGGGCTTCGCGCGGCATCGGACGCGCCGCCGTCGACCAGCTCCTGGCCTCGGGCTTCCGCGTATCGGCGGGGCTTCGCGACCCGCGGCGCCTCGCCGAGAGCGCGAGGCTCATGACGCACCGCTATGATGCCGAAGACGCCAAAAGTCCTATCTCCTGGGTCAACGCAACGGTCGCGCGCAGGGGCGGAATCGACGCCATCGTCAACGCAGCTGGTATCAATCCGAAGGTCCGAGTCTCCGACGAGGGCGAGAACGAGCTGGATGAAATGTGGCGCGTAAACGTCAAGGGTCCCCTGCGCCCCGTCAGAGCCGCCCTCCCTCATTTGGCCGTCTGCGGTCATGGCCGGGTGATCAATCTGGGATCCCTCGCCGGAAAGCGCGTGGGAAGCAACGTCGGCTGCGCCATGACCAAGTTCGCCGCGGTTGCACTCACCCACGGCATTCAACGGGAAGGACGCGCGGCCGGCATTCGGGCGACGGTGATCTGCCCGGGCTACGTCGCCACCGACATGACGCTGAACGACGACGAGATTCCTCGCCATGAGATGAGCCAGCCGGCCGACATCGCCCGCCTGGTGGAAACCGCGCTCATGCCGCCGAACAATGCCTCGGTCTCCGAAATGCTCGTGCACTGCCAATTCGAACCGATGCTTTAAGGCTGGGGCGAGACGACGACATTCGTCGTGGGGGAAAGAATCCCCGCCGACCCGACAGTCTGGTTCTGCAACAGGCGGTACCTGCCACGACGGCACAGCAGAATGTCCGTTTTGCTCGCTTTAGGATCCGGAGCTGCGCGCTTCTGCGTCCTGGATCGAGGACGGCGAGAAATACGCCGTGATCGTCTTAAAGCGTGACACTCGACTAATGTAGTATGGATCAGCCGATCGGCGTCGGGACGCCGCGCCGATACACAAGCGAGTCGCGCAAAATCCGGCAAGCCAATTCGACGGAGATTGGCTCTCAGCCTCATGGCGACAGACGGATCCAAGGTTCCGCGACCGCACTCGAGCAATACGCCCGATGACTCGAGTTGTCGGCCGCGTCTGTGATCCGCCGCTATTTGGTCGATCACTCACAACGATCGCCACGTATCTGCCTCCCTGCGACAATCGGTCGAGCCGCGACGCTCGTGCTGCTCCGAGTGTCGCTTCAAAGACGAGGACGGCGAGCGCTCTGCGTGCGTGATCCAGGCGAGCTCGCTCGATGTGACGTTATGAGCCCATCGCTAAGCCTTGCCCCGCGGGTCCGGGCGCGGTCACCCTCCGGCCTCTGGATCGACAAATCCGACCTTAGTGTGGCCGCTGAGACAATGGCAGCGGCCGGCGAGGCAACATCTTGCGGAACAGGCAATTCCCTGTGGCCTGCCTCACGTACGCATTTTGTCAGAATACAACCGCGCTTCATGTCTGAAACCCGCCTCCGACTGTCTTCGAAAACCACATTGCGCCAAAAAAGACGCGAGCGAGGCCCTTCAACAGTGCTGGCCCAGATTCTGCACCGGCTCTCCGCGCCAGGAAGTTAGGCGGCAGCAACAAGATGGAGTCGCGCTTGGGCATCGATCTGTCAATCGATAATGCGGTTGCCGCACCGGAGGTCGCCTGTCTGCACCGCGCTGGGAGAACGGAAGACGCTCCTGCTTGCCACGGCCTCGCGCGGCATCGGTCATGCCACCGGAAACCTGTTTTCAGAAGATGGCCGGCGTATCTTCGCTTGCACGCGGCAATCCTTCGGTGGCGGGCGATGTCCATGGGTTTCGGAGGCAGACAACCATGCCCACGTCGATCTAGGCATTCGTCGGACGGTGTCGCACGCCACCCCCAAGGTCGGGGAACGGCTTGCTGGCGTACCGCTAGAAGCATTGATCCACAATACCGGCATTTCGCCCTAGACGCCGGACCGTACCCCGCAGACGTCTTTGACGGCGTCAGTCGAAAGCGGGATCAGGCTGTTCCGGCTCAATCTGCTCGGCCTGATCCTGCTCCCGCAAGATCTCTTTGTCGAGCCGAAGGCGACCTCGGTATCGATCGTCAACGTGACTTGATCGGCGCCTTGCCGCGCACCCGTTTTCCAGCACCGCCAATGCCTCGAGCGTCAAGGCTGACGGTTGCTTGCTCACTCTGAAGCGAGTCGTGAATACATGATCGATGAACTTGATCTGCGAACCTTCAACCCCCATCCGCAACGCGACGCTGTGCTCGACGAAGTGCACGCGCGCCCTTTCACGCGCCTTGTTTCGCCATTCAGCGTGATTCACTTCGCTTTTCTTGCGCAGGGCGAGGCGGCCGTAAGCGATCGCTGTCGTTTTATCGATTTCTGCCTGGACCGCAATCTTCCGCCGCCTGGGCAATCGGCGAAACATCATCAGATTGTCATCGGGCCTGCTACGCTACGCTGGGAGCAGCATTCGGAATTTACAACATTCACCTGGTTCTGGCCTAACGCAAATGGTCCTGCCGCTCACCAATTCGACAAAGTTGATGATGCCGTCCGATCGCTGATCCGCGCGTTGCGGCAGTCCGGACAATTGCTGGTCGCGATCAGGTTAGAAGTGGAGCAGGACCCCTCGCCGACTAAGCGCGCCGAACAGATTTTTGACAAGAATAGCCTGGCCATGGTTGCCACAAGGAATGGTGCAGGCGTTGCCGCCTCAGACTTCCGCGTGGACGAAAAAGGCTTCACGAAAATCCTCGTCTGCGACCTCGGGTTGACGTCGCACGATCTCGGTGCGCTGGTGCAACGGCTCCTGGAAATCGAAACCTACCGCCCGTTGGCGCTGCTTGGTCTGTCGGCGGCCCTCGAGCTTGCGCCGTCTGTCGATCGTATCGATCGGCGTCTTGTTGAGACGCTCGAAGAAATGCAAGGCGCAGAGGGACTGAAATTCAACAACCACCTGCTTGCCGAACTGACGGCGTTGGCCGCCTCCTTCGAAAGAGGTGCGACCGGTAGCCTGTTTCGCTTCGGCGCCAGCAGGGCCTATAACGAGCTTGTCCAATCGCGGCTGTCCATCATTGAAGGCAACGATGTGGCGGGCTATCCGACCTGGTCGTCGTTTCTGGCGCGCCGGATGGCGCCTGCGATGCGCACCTGCGCGACCGTGGAGGATCGTCAGGCAAGCCTGTCGGTCAAGCTGGCGCGTGTCGCCGATCTGTTGCGAACACGTGTCGACGTCGAAATTGAACGACAGCATCGTGACCTCTTGCACGCTATCAACGAGCGCGCGAGGCAGCAACTTCGGCTGCAGTGCACGGTCGAAGGATTATCGGTCGGGGCGATCGGATATTACGTGGTCAGCCTGTTTAGCTATCTGGCGAAGGGCGCGCACGATGTCGGACTGCGTGTAGAGCCCTCGTTCCTAACCGCAGCCTTCGTGCCGATCGCGGTCGGCGTGATCTGGCTGGTGAGTTACAACATCCGGAAGCGACACCTCAAGCACGACAACGCGCCCTCGGTGGCTTGCGACTAAAGCTCCTTGAGGAAAGCAGTGCGTCCGTCCTACGAAGCTCGCATAGTCGTGGTGCGACGCTGCCGCAAAAGCTCCCACTGGTTAGCCCGCAATTTGTGCTTTGATTGACCGGGATAGGGGGACGTCTCGCGATGCCCGCCTTCCCACACCACTTGGCATCCACGAGTCCGTACCGCGGCGGTTCGACTGAGTTAAGCTAGCCCAGCCGAGGCGGACAGGCTCGGGAAGCGCTTCAATCGCCGCAAAGACTGCAGTTTCGAGGTTGGCCAATGTCTTGCCACCGGAATTGACCGATTTTCCGGACCAGGTGAGGACAACAAGGTTTCCGATGAAGCTTCATCAAGAACAGCAACTAGCGGCCATGGCCGCTGACGAACCAGATTCGAGCGGGATCTTCCTCCCGGACTTCCCCGCGCGCGCGGAGCGGAGCGCCGGTGGTCAAGAAGCCGCGCGAATAGGAACCCTGTTACTTTGCGGGGCAGGCTCGAGGCTCCGTGGCCGCCCTATCAAGTACCCCTGCATCTCGTCGCACCCCTCCTGCAGGAGCAGCGACATCTGAGCATCGGTCTCGATACCCTCGGCAAGCACCGGCACGCCAAGCCCGTGGGCCAGGCCGATCACGGCTCGAACGATGGCCAGCGACCGCTCGCTCTCGCCAAGCGCCGCGACGAAGGAGCGGTCGATCTTGATGCGGTCGAGGGGAAACGCCTCCAAATAGGACAACGACGAGTATCCAGTTCCGAAATCGTCGAGCGCGATATGGATCCCGAGAGCCTTGAGCGACTGCATCGTCCTTTTGGCGCGCGCAATGTCCTCGATCAGTACGCCTTCAGTAATCTCTAGCTCAAGGCGCGAAGCCGGTAGCCCGCTCTCGCGCAGTGCTTTGCGAACGTGGGCATCCAGATTTTCTCGGCGGAACTGTGCGGCCGAGACGTTGACCGCCACCCTCAAGGGCTGGTGCCACGACGCCGCTTCCATGCAGGCCTCCATGAGAACCCAGTCATCGATCTGCGCGATCGAGCCGCTCTTCTCCGCGACCGGAATGAACTCCCCCGGGGCAATGATTCCGCGCACCGGATGGCGCCAGCGTACGAGGGCCTCATAGGCCTTGAGGATACCGTGGCGGTCCTGCTGCGGCTGGTACTCCAGATAGAGCTCGCCGCGGTCCACAGCCACCCGCAAATCGTGCTCCAGGGCGCGGCGGTCCCGCAACTGCTGGTCCATGGCGCTCGTGAACAGGCGGATCGCTCCCCTGCCTTCGTGCTTCGCGCGATAGAGCGCGACATCGGCGTTCGCCAGCAGGGAGACGGCATTGTCAGCGTCTCTCGGATACAGGGCCACTCCGACGCAGAGATCGATCTGCAGGGCGTGGCCGTCGACTTCGATTGGATGTTCGAATTGCGCGCGCATCCTGGTAGCGAGTAGTTCCGCGCTTGCCGGCAACGGCAATTCATCAGTGATGCCGATGAACTCGTCGCCGCCGACACGGGCAACGTAGGATCCTTGCGCGGCTTCCTGCAGGCGCCTTGAGGCCTCCCGCAGCACGGCGTCGCCGACGGCATGGCCGAACAGATCGTTGATCTCCTTGAAGTGATCGAGGTCGATCCAGAGCACCGCAAACCCATCGTCACTGGCGCGCGCTCGCTCGATCGCATCGATGAGGTGCTGATCGAGCGCCGCCCTGTTCGGCAATTCGGTGAGCGCGTCGTGGCAAGCGAGATAGCTGATCTTCTCTTGCGTCCGATTCCGATCCGTCACGTCGAATGCGACCGAAACGTGCGCAGCGCGGCCTTCGTAGATGAGCGGCCGAGACTCGATCACGACCTGGATCACCTCGCCGTTGGCCGTCCGGTGCAGCTCGAAGTCACGACTTTCGCTCTCGGGATCTCCGCACTCAAGCTGCGGCTCGAACATGCTGAGGAGAGCTTTGCGGGAAAAGCCGTAGTGGCGGCACATCGCCCCGTTCACCGCGATCACTTGCCGGGTCTTCGCCTCCGCCACCCACATCGGAAGCGGATTTTCTTCGAAAAGAAGCCGGAACGACGCCTCCCGCCGCTTGAGATCGGTGATATCGATCCGAACGCCTATGCTACCCCCATCCGCCGTCCGTCTTTCCTCGACGCGCACCCACCGATCGCCGGCGAGATGCTGCTCATGAGAGTGCCGGGGCAATGCATGTCGGGCCATGCGCTCTGCGAGCCACTCTTCCTCGCGTCCCGCAGCTTCGGGGTACTGTCCGGCGGCCAAACCGGCGCGGAGGATGCCTTCGAACGGAGCTCCCGCCGCGAGGGCGTCCCGGCTGGCAGCGTAGAATTCCGTGTACTGCCTATTCCAAAGAACCAGCCGATCGTCCTTGCCGAAAATGGCGAGGCCTTCAGGGACGACGTCGAGCGCTTCCCTCAGATGAGTGTGGGCGGCCCGCGCGGTCGCTTCGGCCTGCTCGGCCGCGGCCTTGGCTTCCGCAAGAGCCATTTCGGTCCGGTGTCGCTCCGTGATGTCTTCGTGGGTGGCGACCCAGCCGTTGCCCTGCATCGGCCTATGCCGGATGCGCACGATTCGCCCGTTCGTCAGCTCGACGGTCGTATCCGAATTCTTGGCAATCACCGGGGCGCTGTTGCGCCAGACCAGATATTCCTGCTTGGACATCTTCGGTGCGCTGCCGACCGAATATCGGAGATCGACAATATCGTTCAACTTCATGCCTGGCCGGACGATTTCCGGATCGAGGTCGTAGACTTCCAGATACTGCCGATTGCAGACGATCAGGCACTGATCGTCGTCGAAGAAGCAAAGGCCCTGAGACATGTTGTTGAGCGCTCTGTCGAACCGCTCGGCGAGAGCTGTGGCGGTCTGCTCTGCAACCCTTGCACGATCGCCTTCTTCGGTCAGTCGGCTATGGGTCTCCACCAGTTGAACGAAGGACCGGAAGTTCGTGCTGATCATCCGACCGAGCAGGACGAGCAACAGCAGCAGATTGATCCCGAGCGAGATCATCATCCCGTCTCCGGAGAAGAGCAGCACGGTCGCGATCGGCGCACCGGCGATGATCATCGTCAGCCGCGACGCCGGCGGGAAGCTGCCGAGGCAGTAAGCGGTGCCGATACATCCCATGAACACGAGCAACGCGACAGGCGCGCGCAGGCTCGGCTCGACAACTCCAAACAGCGCCAGGATCCAGAACACGAAGCCCGCGTTGAGCACCACCGCCACCAAGCGGGTTCTGACGAGCTCACGGTACGCCTCCTCCGGCGTGAAATCGCTCCGCCTCAGGCGTATCCACTGAACCAGCCGGACGAGACAGATCGCAAGGAGAGCGGCCGGCAACGCGAATCTCAGCCATGGCGACACCGTGGTCGGGAGGACCAGCCCTACGCTGATACTGTCGACGAGCAGCACGGCGTAGAGAACCGGCACCTGCTGTCGGAGCACACGGAACTGCTCCACGAGGAGAGAACGACCGAGCGGGTCGGTCAGATCGCCCACGGAGAAGGCGGTACGGAATCGCGCGAATATGCCCATTTAGATTGCCCCAGCCGTTCCAAAGCTAGGACAGAGAGGCGAAGGACACGTAAAGGTGCTTGGTGTCTCGGGCATTAACGGCGCTGCTGCAATTGCGAAGAATTAACCTTCAGGCGCCGCCGGTCGCCAACCGCTTCCGCCACCGCACTGCTCTCTCAGTGACATGGCTTAAAGCGACTGGCCCGGTCTGGTTCGCGCGAGGCATGCTGACGGCGCGACGCGCGACTGGTCGAAACCGGCGTCCTCGAACAGATCCCGGCCTCCGACGGCAGCGCCTATCAGGAACATGTGCTGACCAGACGGGACCACGGCTTGTTCCTGGTCGTGGTCTCCTTAAGGCAATGGGGCGAGGCACATCTCTATGCGCGCGGCGAGACGCATTCGGTGCTGCTGGACCAGACGGGCAGGCGGTCGGGCAACTCGTGCTGCCGTCGAAGAGCCGCAAGCCGCTGGCGTGGTCGGACACCAAAGTGAGGAAAGTCGCCGCGCGCAGGCGGTGAGCGGTGCCGAGTTTGTCGCCGCAGCTGCGTAGGGAGGGATCAGTCTTATTGCGTCAGAAAGACCTCATGGTGAGGAGCGCGAAGCGCGTCTCGAAGCAAGAAGCCCGCTGGTGGCCTCGTCCTTCGAGACGCTTGCTGCGCAAGCTCCTGAGGATCAGGAGATAAACCGGTATGACGGAGTAAGATTAGTGCAGCCTGCCGTTTCCGCGTTACGGCAAACTGCTGCCGCCCACAACTCGCCGCTGCCCCGATCACTGCCAGTCCGCCGCCGGCAAGCACCAGCCAAATCGGCATCGTACTTCGCAGAACCGGACGCCGCGGGACCTCTGGTCTGCACGATGGATTTCAGTCGTCATTACTCACGTCCGCAGTTCAGATGATTGCGATCGTGCTTCGCGTCGCGACGATATCTGCACGCTCATGCCGTCACCGGCGCCTTCCACCGCATGAAGCGCCGCTCCAGCGCCTCGAGGACAGCATTGCACGCGAGCCCGATGACCGTGATGCTGAGGATGCCGAAATACATCTGCGGGATCAGGAAGCTGTACTGGCTGTTGATGATGAGATAGCCAAGACCAGCCTTGGCGCCGACCATCTCGGACGCGACCAGCACCAGCATGGCGGACGCGCTCGCCAGGCGAATACCGACGAAGATGGTCGGAAGCGCAGCCGGCAGAATCACCTTGCGAAACAGTTGCTGCGGTGTCGCGCCCATGGTCCGCGCCGATTTGATCAGGAGCGGATCGACTTGCTTCACCGCGGCGATGGTGTTCAGCAGGAGTGGCCAGGCGCAGCTGTAGATCACCATCGTGATCTTCGACATCTCGCCGATCCCGAGCAGCAGGATGAACACCGGCAGCAGCGCGAGCGGCGCGGTGTTGCGGCAGATCTCGATGAACTGGTTCAGGAGATTACCGAGCCGGGCTGACCTGCCGACCGCCAGGCCAAGCGGCACAATCAGTGCGACCGATATCAGAAACCCGCTCAGCGCGCGCAGCAAGCTGGCGGAGACATCATCATAGAGCTCGCCGCTTTGCGCGAGCTGCCAGCCGGCGGCAATCACCTCCGAGAACGGCGGCAGGAACACCGCATCGATCAGGCCGAGCCTGGGAGCCGCTTCCCATAGCAACAACAGGGCAATCAGTAACAGGGAGCGGTGTCCAAGGACAGTCAACTGGCGGATCGCGGCACGGGCCCCACTCACCGCCGGCGACGGTTGAGGTTGCACGCCAGTGAGCGCCTCTCGGCGTCCGTGCGCGAGCTCCAGCAGTATCAGCGTCTCCAGACTAGACATGGGCGATCTCCTTCACCTCGTGGTCCACATGTCGCGCACCGACACCTCCGTTCAACTGGCCCCGCTGGGCCTTCTGAACCTCGTCGCGCAACAGGCTCCAGACCTCATGGCGTACATGGCCGAACTCCGGCAGTGAGCGCACATCGTCTACCTCGTCGCGCAGTACCTCGGGGAGGTCGATGACTTGCTTGATCCGCCCCGGACGCGACGTCATGACGGCTACGCGCTCGCCGAGCACGACGGCTTCGTCGATGCCATGGGTGATGAAGACGATGGTCTTGCCGGTGGCGCGCCAGATCCGCAGTAATTCACCCTGGAGCGTCTCGCGAGTCTGAGCGTCCAGCGCCGCGAACGGTTCATCCATCAGCAGCACCTCCGGATCGTAGGCGAGGCTTCGGGCGATCGCGACGCGCTGCTTCATGCCGCCGGACAGCTCGTGCGGATACCGATTGGCAAAGCCCGACAAGCCGACCAGGTCGAGGAAATGCCGCGCGATCTCAAGCCGCTGCCTGGCCTTGAATCCGGCGATCTCGAGCCCGAATTCGACGTTCTCCGCGGCGGTCCGCCAAGGAAACAGGGCGTACTGCTGAAATACGATTCCGCGGTCGCGTCCGGGTCCGGCGATGGGGCGCCCGTCGAGCAGGATGCGTCCGCTGGTCGGCGTCGTCAGTCCGCCCAGCAAATCGAGCAAGGTCGATTTCCCGCAGCCGCTTGGGCCGACCAAGACCAGGAACTCGCCGGTGCGAACGTCGAGCGTGATGTCGTCAAGGGCCGTGAAGCGGCCTGCAGGGCGGGCGCCCTCACCTCGCGTGATGAATTCCTTGCGGACCTGCTCGAAGCTGATCTTGACCGGGGTCATTGCACCTCCGCCGTCTTTCCCGGACGGAAATAGTTGAACGCGTTGGTGTATGTGTCGGAGGCCTTGATCTGACCGGGCTTGAACAGGCCATCCTTCTCGAGCCAGTCGATCCACAGCTGGATTTCGCGGTCCGAGATCACGCCGCCCTTGGATGCGACGCCGGTGCTCTTCCAGTACTTGATCGAGGAGGCATCCTCGTTGCGCTTGCGATCGGCGATGATCCGGTCGAACCGCGCCCTCACCTCGTCGGCCGGTGTCGTTTGCGCCCACGCGATCGCGCGCGAGACGCCCTCAACAAGCTTGCGGGATGCATTCGGATTGTCCTTGATGAACTTGTCCCGCAAGACATAGGAGCCGCCGGTGAACTGACCGAACAGATCGGTGTCGCTGAAAAGCGAGCGGATTCCACCCCGCTCCAGCGCCTTGTCGCGCAAAATGCCGCTGAGCGTACTCACCTCGACCTGCCCCTGACGCAACGCTTGATCCCCCGTTACGGGCGGGACCGCCACCAGCGTGACCTGCTTGGCCTCGCTCGCGCTGAGGCCGTTCCGGGCCAGGTATTCGCGAAGCACGAACTCAAGATGAGCGCCCAAGGTGTTGACCGCGACCTTCTTGCCGATGAGGTCGCGTGCCGTCTTGATCGGGCTGTCGTCCTTCACGTAGTAACCCTGATAGGTATTGGCGTCCGAACCGTAGTAACCAACCACCGCCTTGATCGGCGCCCGCGCCGCGATCAGCTTGAGGATGGCGCCATAGAAAGCGCCGCCGATGTCGATATCGCCGGTCACAACGGTCTGGATGTCCTGCGGGCCGCTGATGGTGTTGCCAACCCATTTGAGCTTCAGCGGCGTGAGATAGCCGAGGTCGTCGGCGAGCTCGATGAAGGTCACTTGCCCGGCCCAGCCCTGATAACGGATCTCGGTCTTTTCGAGCGGCGGCTCGGCGGCGGCCGGAGCCGCGAGGCCCAGCATGAAGGCGCCAGCGAGCGCCAATCGTGCGGCGCGATGCCGTGCGCGAACAAATCGAAATAGCGAGTTCATCCTGATAAATCCTGTCAGTGAAGCGGGATCAGGCGGCCTTGGCCGTCTGCGGTTTCGACGCTTTGATGCGCGTCACACTACGGCGACCGTCGACACTGAGCGGTACCTCGCCGTCGATGGTGGCGCGGCGAACGACGCGGTGCTGGTCGCCATAGTCGTTGACGGCGTAGTGCTGGGTTGCGCGGTTGTCCCAGATCGCTACGTCACCGGTCTGCCAAGTCCAGCGCACGGTGTTTTCCGGCGCAGTGATGTGGGACTGGAACAGCTCGAACAGCTTCTGCCCGTCATATTTCGGCAGGCCGACGAAGCGCTGCACGAAATTGCCCAGCACGAGCGTGCGCTCGCTGGTTTCGGGATGAACGCGCACCACCGGATGCTCGGTCTCGTAGATCGTGCCGGTAAACACCTCGTCGAAGTGCTTTCTATCCGCCTCGCTCGCGCGCGTCTTCACGGCGTAGTCATAGGCGTTGCTGTGGACCGCCCAGAGCTCATCCGCGAGCTTGCGCAGCGGCGCCGGCAGGTCGAGATAGGCTGCCGCCGTGCTCGACCATAGGGTGTCACCGCCGTACGGCGGGATCACCACGCCCCGCAGAACCGAAATCTTCGGATAGGCGTCGACGAAAGTCACGTCCGTGTGCCACTGGTCGGCACGGCCACCGCCCCGACCCGAGTCGAGCTCCAGAATCGACGACGTCCCCTTGGTCGCACCGACCGTCGGATGGGGCACGAGTTTTCCGAGTCTGACGGCAAAGCGCTCCTGCTCGGCATCGTCGAGATGCCCCTGGTCCCTGAAGAAAATGACCTTGTGCTCGAGCAGCACCTGGTTGATGGCGCGAACGACGTCGTCAGGCAGGTCGCCCGACAGCTTGACGTTCCTGATCTCGGCGCCGAGCCGTGCCGCGCGTTTCACGATGTCGGCGCGCGAGATGACATTGTCGATGGTGGTGGTCGTGGTGCTCATGATCGCGGTCTTCCCTGTGATGTTCTGGACAAAGCTCCGCCATGCGCCGGTCGTACGAGCAGCGGCGAAGAATGATGATGAAGAATGATGATGAAGTCTTGGATGTGGTCTTAGGGGATCACGTCGGCGGCTAGATGGTCCGCGGCACCACGGATCCCGGCGGTACAGCTCTCCGCGATCGCGCCGTCGCAGCACCGCACACGCAGAGCCGAGATCAGCTGGGCTGCTTCGCGAACGACGGTTGGATCGGATTGCCGCATGGTGAACGACCTCGGTTGGACAGTGCAGATCGTAAATGCGATCGCGATCCAGTCAATGAAACGAAACCAGCTTTGTTTTGCGCGGCGCGCAATGATCGCTTCGCACGCCAAGCGGACACGGAAATATTTGCGATGGTGATGGTCCGTTACGCCGTGTGACCGGCGTGACAGCCAGCCAAATCAACCCAGCCGAGGTACGAAACAGCTCGAATTGCTGCGGTTGTTCGTGACGACGAACGCACTCGTCTCCGATCGGCGACGAGCTCACGCGCTTCATGCTCGCTTCGCCCGCAACAACGCAAATTCATTTCATCGACAGCTTCGCGATCCCCGACATAGATTCGGACCAACACGCAAGCACGACGCAAACATTCGACAACGTCCAACATTTGCGAGTCAGGCCATGAGCAAACGGCAACTTTCTCTCAACTTCTTCATCTATCCTGACGGTCACCACGAGGCAGCCTGGCGTCACAAGGCGGCGACGACGGACCGCATCCTCGATGTCACTTACTACCAGGAGCTGGCGCAGCGCGCCGAAGCGCACAAGTTTGACGCGGTGTTCTTCGCCGACGGTCCGGCGCTGGCCGACAACGTCCGCTACGCGCAGCGGTTCCGGCTCGAGCCGATCACCCTGCTCACGGCGATCGCATCGGCCACAAAGCATATCGGCCTGATCGCGACCGCGTCGACGACTTACACCGAGCCCTATAATCTTGCGCGGCTGTTCGCCTCGCTGGATCACATCAGCGGCGGGCGCGCCGGGTGGAACATCGTGACCACGAGTTCGCCGCAGGCGGCCCAGAATTTCGGGCTGCCTGAGCATCCGCCGCATCACGAACGCTATGAGCGGGCGCGGGAATATCTCGATGTCATCACCAAGTTGTGGGACAGCTGGGAAGACGACGCGCTGGTCAACGACCCTGTCTCCGGTATTTTCGCCGACACCAGCAAGATCCACGCGATCGACCACATTGGAAAGCATTTTCGCGTACGCGGCCCGCTCAACGTGTCACGGCCGCCGCAGGGGCGGCCGGTCTATGTCCAGGCTGGCTCATCCGAGGACGGACGGGCCTTTGCCGCACGCTTTGCGGAAGCCATCTTCACCGCACACCAGACATTGGCGAGCGCCCAGGAATTCTATGCCGACATCAAGCGTCAGGCGCGCGCGTTCGACCGCAGTCCGGATCAGATTAAGATCCTGCCCGGCATCAGCCCCTTCATCGCCAGCACTCCGGTTGAGGCTGACCGCCTGCAGGAGGAGTTCAACGCGCTGATACGCCGGAATTCTCGCTGACCCAGCTTCGCCAGATGACCGGTCTTGACCTCACCGGATTCGACCTCGATGGTCCCTTTCCACGGCATCTGATCGACACCAGCGGCGCGCAGGGCGTCGCCAGCCGTTTCAAGCTCGTGGTCGACATCGTCGATCGCGAAAAGCCGATGATCCGACAGCTCGTGCAGCGCCTCGCCGGCGCGCGTGGCCACTGGGTGATTGCCGGGCCGCCGGAGAAGATTGCCGACAGTATCCAGACCTGGTTCGACAACGGCGCGGCAGACGGCTTCAACGTCATGCCGCCGTGGCTGCCCGGCGGCTTCGATCTCTTCGCCGAGCAAGTCGTGCCGATCCTGCGCAAGCGCGGTCTGTTCCGTCACGACTACACTGGCACGACGCTGCGTGAACATTATGGACTGAACCGTCCGCCGAGCGTGTTCTCCAGCTCGAATCGGGCGATCGCGTGATCGCCCTGGCCATCACCAGAGGCCTGCTTTCGTATCGGAGCGTGCCGGAGGTAAAAAACCTCGAGCGAGTGTGCCTCCGAAGGCAAACGTCGGGGGCCGGTCGCGACGATGCCTCCAAGACGTCCTCGGAGAAGTCGCGCCCGATGAAGACCAGACGGCTCGTTCGGAGCTCATCTGGTTTCCAGGGGCGTTGAACGCGGCTTGGTCGAATTCACCACCTGCAATGCTTGGAGCTGGCTGTAGGTGATCTTTTCAATCGAGCCTATAAGAGGCCTGAAAGAATGTACCCCAGCGCTCCGTGCTGAACTTCGCAAGCTCAGTCCCAGTGGTTCCCGGGCCATCACAGCCTGTGCATGTCATTTCACTGTCTTTTTTGGTCCACATGGCCCAATAGCGCGCGCCGATGCCGACGCTGAAGTTCTTGGTAATGAAGTAGGACAACACGCCTTCGAGTTGGACACCCCCGCCTCCGTTCCCGCGTTGATCAATGAAGGTGGTCGTCGGGCGCACAAGATGATTGTCACGTCCTTTGAAATCGGTCCAAGGCAGGTAAGCGACGTCGGTACTCAAACGCCAACGCTCGGTGAGCATAGTTTCGGCGCTTAGGCCGGCACGAGGTGCATTCCACTGGGAATTCTGGCTTCCAACGACTGTGTCGTCATCACCTGGATGTGGCCGCGAGCATGAACCCATCGGGTTGGCGATCTGTACACATCCGATGGAGTCCGAGCTCTGTTCGTAGTAGGTCCAGCCGATAAAGCCCCCGACCTTGTAGTTGGCGCCGCGCAGGAAATCGTAACCTACGTCGGCGGTGTAATAGCTGAACCTCCCGTTTGCCTGGCCTGATCTCGTGTTGATATAGGAGAGGCTGCGATCAATTCCCCAATCTTCATCGTTGGTGCTTCCTTTGTCGAAGCGACCGATGCCAACGTTGCTCTTCAGAAACGCTCCCCACGGGCTGTCAACCCGGCCAAATAATTCCCCGGAAAGTCCGTTGAGACCGTGGTGGGTGATCCCGATACAAGAATGTTAGGATCTCCAGCAGGGATTTCATTGGGCACAGCGCTGTCATTCCATTGGAATCGTCCGCGGCTGAGCCAGAGCCGCGAGCCGCCCTCGAACGACCAACCGGCTGTGTCAGCCGTCGGCGGCGCGCTGCCCGTTGCTTTCGTGAACAACGGCTCATCGGATGGTTGCGCACCCCAAGGGTCGGCGTCAAAATGGTAATTCAGACCGATCGTTCCGATGTGATAGCTGCTGGACAGGCTCGTTGTATTCGCCGGAAGGATTGCGAACGGCGGAAGCTGCACCGTCGGAGGCGTTGCGACACTCGGCCCACCGAAATGCAGATAGTCATATTCGACCTTGAGCGACCATGCAGACGTAAGTGCTTGCTCGACGCCCAGCCCGATGATGCCGCCGACCCGACCATAGTCGAAACTGGTGTTCTCCTGAGTCCCGCGGCCATTGAACTCGTTGTTGTTGACGACATCGCCGCGATTGTTTTGCCAAGCCACGCCTCCCTTGAGATAGGCTAGCGTGTGGCCATGCGGGCCAAAGGTGTAACCGACCCGGCCGGTCCCGGTCGCAAAGACGTTGGGACCTGCCGTGCAATTTGCGCTCACAACAAAGCCGGAGGAGGCGAGGCAGGTATTTGTGCCGTCGGAGACAGCACCGCTGACATCGAGTTCGACGCCAAAGACCCAGCTGTTCTTCTGCCAGTTATAGCCTATCTGGCCACCTGCGAGGAACATTGGGGTGTCAACCACGCCGCCATAGATTGGGGGACCGTAGGGATTGCTGAATGAGGTTCGGCCATACCCACCGCCGACGTTCCCGCCGATATAGCCTCCGGACCAGCTCCACACCGCCGCTGGCAATTTCACGTCTGGCCAAAGGTCTACCGCATTGGCTGCACCGCTTGCGACGAGCGCAATTGTTGCGACTCCCGAAAGAAGAACTCCAGATCGCATTCCAAACACTTCCTGCATTCTGCGCCGTCCACAACCGAGAGCCTTTACTTGTCGCCACAGCAAACCGTCGGGGCCAGACCACACGCTTTGCGACGCGCGCCCTAGTCCGCCTCGAAAATCACCGCTTGCGATTGGCAATGATGGCGTCAGCAAAGCAAACCGCGAGCCAATTGAATTCGGCGGTTTCTGCAGGCACTTCGTAGTGGTGTTTAGCGTCAAGTTGCTGACATTTGTCTCAAGACTCACAATCTACGTTGCTATCGCCGACGGCTTCATCGTGAGGCCATCTGAAGCAGGCCAATAGAGCATCCGCCGCAACTCTGCCGATGTCTCGCCTGATAAGGAACGGGGCCGGCTGGCGAGACCACCGTCTTCACTGCAGGGGGTCACGTGTGAATCGGCGCCGAAGCATGCCTCGTCTATGTCGCATGGATCAGTGACTTATGGCGCGATCGGGGTCGGGACCCCACACCGATACACAGACATGGCTCAGGTCAGGGTTGCTCAAGCCTTCGAGTGAGGCGTCGCGAAGAGTCGTCCGGCCTCGCGATCAACCGGATGGGATCCGGTGCGCACGTCGCATCACGACGAAAAACCCGCATTGCCGCCAGCATGCCTCCGGAACGACGCTGCCGGTTGTCAGATTTCCGACATCGCCGTTTTCAATTCGACGTGGCTCTGATCTCACAGCATCGAACGCGTTTCGCGGCTGATTTCGCTCGAGGCGAACACAGATGACGCGCTTCAAGGCGACGTAATGACGACGCTTCTATTCGGATCTTCGCACAGGAAGGATGCGGAGTGCCGCGAGCAGCAGCGAACCGTCGTCGGCGAACAGGTCCCAGATCATGATCCCGGCGAGTCCATGGGCGCGCGCGTACATCGCCTTGCGTGCGATGGATAGCGGATCGTCGTAGCTGATCCATATCCGCCGTTCAGCGTCATAGAGCCACGGCACCTGAGCCTCATCACTCCAATACCGGCGAAAGCCCTGCTCTTCCGGTCGCCGGACAACGAGATCGCGATAATCGATGCCGTCGCTCCCTCCCCACTCCTCGCTCGCCGTCGTCCCCTTTTGCAAGAGTCCCCCGTTGTTCTGCGGAACGCCTGCGACAGCTCGGCCATAGAAGGCGACCCCGAGCGTGACCTTGCCCCGCGGCACCCCGGCCCGGATCAAGGCATTCACACTTGCATCGACATTGAGATTGGGACTTGGATCGCCGGCACAGGCAAACAGCGGAGCATTGAAGCCGGCAAAGGTCGAGCCCGCATGATAGTCGTAGGCCATTAGATGAATCCGGTCGATCAGCTTGGCGAGAGCGGCCGCTTCCAGATTGACAATCTTATTGGGGACGGCCGATACGGCAATGGTGAGCTCCAGCTCCCTGCGCTCCAATGCGGAAAACTCAGTGAGTCTTCGGCGAAGCTCCGCAATCAGGAGCGTGAAATTCGTACGGTCTTCGAGGCGCGCGAGATTCCCTGGACGTCCTCCTGAGACAGGAAACTCCCAATCGACATCCACACCATCGAACAGACCCGGATAGGGTCGAAAGAACGCCTCGATAACGGATTGTGCGAACCGCGCGCGCGACATCGGCGTGGCAGCGGCGGCCGAGAAATATTTCGACCCGCTCCAGCCGCCCAACGACATCAAGATGCGGAGCTCCGGACTGCTCCGCTTCAATTCGGCGAGTTGGGCGAAATTGCCGCCGAACGGGATCGACGGCGCGGTTCCGTCGCAGGCTCCTGCGTCGAGGCAACGATCCGAAAGTCCAGCCAGTCCTTCTGGCGAAACGGTGCCGAACGCGTACATCAAGTGGGTCAGCTCGCGAGCCGGGATCGTCTTGATGTTTGGACCGCCCGTCCGGACCTTCCACGGGGCGAGATAGCCGGCGACCACTGGCCTCCTGGACGGCATGGCCCGTCCCGGATGCATCAGTGCGGATCCGCACACGAGCGTAGAAAACCCGGTTGCAGCGAAGTCTCGACGATTAATTGCCACAGGCTACGACCTTATGCTCTCTGTCTGATTTTACCCTGCGCCCACCGATAACGCGATCACCTCAGCGAGCCTTCGATATGCGTGGTACTGGCTCCCTTCGTTTCACTTGATCGCTACGACTTCATTGCGGTGTTCTGTGGCTGGCTTCCGACATTTTGTGGCTAGCATCCGCCGCGTTGTCCCATCCGAATATGTCGAAAGGCGCACAACTAAATTGGTGTATTGGAACGTATGGGCATATGGCCGCTCTCGTCGCTGAGTTGCGCTTCGCTTCATCGTCTCTGCACCTGGATGGGAGGCTATGAAGGGCAAACTGTGGCCCGCATCCTACCCCGCACGGGCTCCGTGTGAACCTGCGTTCAGGCCCGGGCGGAACACCTCCTTTTTGGTAGGATTTATGTTGCAACCGACGCGTGATACGGATCATTCTTGCACTTGCGGACTTGAACCACCTACAGAAAGCCAGGGAGCTCGAAAATGAACGACAACGCGTCTTCAACGCGAAGCGATCTGCAGGGACTTAGGCTGATCCGCGCTTTTCTCCGGATACGCGATCAACGCACCCGGTCCGAGTTCGTCGACCAAGTCGAAAGGCTCGCCGCGGAGGAGCCTGCGGGATCGGGTTCGAGCTTGCCCGGTTCATCTGGTTTCGCCGAGCATCCGGCGGATCCTCGCAGTTGATCTCTCGCCTTCTTCGTGTCGCCCAACGCCACGTTCCAGCATCATTCGCGTCTGCCCTTGTTGCAGGAAGTCCATGACTTGGCCGCCAATCGTGATAGCAGGGAGCCACGATGGCGATGCCTCAAATGCGAGTCCGCTGGCTAATTCCGCTCTGATGCCACCGCCGCGGTGTGGCGACGTCGGACGTCGGGACGATCAGCGTGTTCAGATCTTCGGGTACGTCGCCGCATTTCCGGATCACCTTGGCGTCGCCGAAGTCGCCGGGCGATGGGTCCTTCGGTAACAGAGAAGGCGACCGCGCCCATGATGCCGGGCTTGCGGGACAACGCCTCGGCACGCCTCACAGCGGCGTTGGTGGAAATGCATTCCGTCTTGCCGGCTGCAACTCCATCGTCGAGAACAGGCCGGCTCTCGTCGGGAGCGAACCGGACCGACACCTTCTTGCCATCGATGGTGTCGTCCTCGGAGAATGAGGTGAACGGCACCAGGCAGCAGCTCTGCGGATCGAGCCAGCGCTTCCAGTGCGCGCGCTCACTACCGGACGTCGGTCGTGCCGCCATCGAGCTCATCCTCAGCAGCTGCTGGAAGTCGATTGGCCTGCCCTTTGCTTCCAGCTTCTTGGTGGCGTCTACAGAACCCGCCACGAGCTCGGCACGCCCCAGCGTGCCATCACGAGTTTGCGTCCGCGCGGGATAGTGAGGAAAATCCTAGGCACCAAGGGCAGATCCCGGTCCGGTCATTCGTCGGTATGCCCCCCCGAACAGCCGGCGAATACCTGAGCGCCTTTTTTCTACGAGGAGCCCTTGCTTCCCGAAAAGACCAGCCCTACCTGTGCTCCGCCCGCATTGGCACTCGTGGGCATCGACTGCTAACCACCTAAATCACCAACCCAAGCAATTGCTTAGGAGGACTCCATGAAATTCCGTCCGCTTCACGACCGCGTCGTGGTCAAGCGCATCGACGCCGAAGAGAAGACCGCTGGCGGCATCATTATTCCCGACACGGCCAAGGAAAAGCCGTCCCAGGGCGAAGTGATCGCCGTCGGCCCGGGCGGCCGCGACGAGAGCGGCAAGCTGATCCCGATCGACGTCGAGGTCGGCGATCGCGTGCTGTTCGGCAAGTGGTCGGGCACCGAGGTCAAGATCGACGGCCAGGAGCTGTTGATCATGAAGGAGAGCGACATCATGGGCGTTCTCACCGATGCGTCGGCCAAGAAGAAGGCCGCCTAATCCAACCGCTCGCACCGCTCACCTCTGAGGAGCGCCTGCCGGGCGCCTCAGGAGTGAGATGAGACCAATCAACTCAGGGAAACAAATATGTCAGCCAAAGAAGTCAAATTCGGCGTCGACGCCCGCGACCGCATGCTGCGCGGCGTCGACATCCTCAACAACGCGGTGAAGGTGACGCTCGGTCCGAAGGGCCGCAACGTCGTGCTCGACAAGTCGTTCGGCGCTCCGCGCATCACCAAGGACGGCGTCACCGTCGCCAAGGACATCGAGCTCGACGATAAGTTCGAGAATATGGGCGCCCAGATGGTGCGCGAAGTCGCCTCCAAGTCCGCAGACGCGGCCGGCGACGGCACCACCACCGCGACCGTTCTCGCGGCTGCGATCGTGCGTGAAGGCGCCAAGGCGGTCGCCGCCGGCATGAACCCGATGGACCTCAAGCGCGGTATCGATCTGGCCGTAGACGCCGTCGTGGCGGACCTGCAGAAGAACTCCAAGAAGGTCACCTCGAACGACGAGATCGCCCAGGTCGGCACCATCTCGGCCAACGGCGATGCCGAAATCGGCAAGTTCCTCTCCGACGCCATGAAGAAGGTCGGCAACGAGGGTGTCATCACCGTCGAGGAAGCCAAGTCGCTCGAGACCGAGCTCGACGTCGTCGAGGGCATGCAGTTCGACCGCGGCTACATCTCGCCCTACTTCGTCACCAACGCCGACAAGATGCGCGTTGAGATGGACGACGCCTACATCCTCATCAACGAGAAGAAGCTCTCCTCGCTGAACGAGCTGCT
>NZ_AXAB01000068.1:0-31673 GCF_000472645.1 Bradyrhizobium sp. WSM2254
TCGAAGGGCGATCATGGCAAGGTCTTCATCGCCACGCCCTTATGACAATGATTGCCTACGCCTTCCTGCAAAATCGTCGCCTCGCATATGCGGGGCGGAAAAAAAAGAATCAACGGGCCTCCGCCCCAGCCAACCATGCCCGCCGTACGTCACGCCATCGTCGATCTCATCCTTCGGCCGCCGTCTCAGCAGTGCCCATATTGCCGAAAGCAAATCCTTGAAAAACAGTGGCGCAAACCAATTCTGCCAAAGTAGTGCTAATAGATGACACTGTTCGAATTCCTCGACGCTCGAGACTCCGAGAATTGTGCTATCTGAACGGTCGCCAATCGGTACTCAAGATCGTGGTTTTGTTGGCGACGTAGCCGCCATTGGCATAGACGGCATTCACGGTCGCGCCGTTTCGTGCAGCGTAGCATCGCTCCGATTTCGTCCTCCAGACCCTCAAGAGCGAGGGCCTAAAAGGTACGTGACTGATGACCTTCGCAAGCCGGTGACGCAATCTGGACATTGCATCCAGATTTATCGACCGCTTTTCGCGACGTGCTGCCAGAAGGACTCTGCGGCTTGTGCCAGGCGAAGCTTCGGCCGGAAAATGTGAATCTCGATCGGCACGTGCCATTCCTGTCCGCCTGACGGGACGATATCGCCTGAGGCAAGCTGATCGCGGATCAGACTTTCAGGCAGCCACGCCATGCCACGGCCGGCCTGGACCATTGTCACCAATAGCTTTGCCAGGTGAGAGGTGAAAGCCGTACGCAGATATACGTCCAAGGGCGATGTCGCGCGCACTGCTTCAAGGATACGTCCCATGCCCGATTCAGGACGGAAGCTGAGGAATTGAACCGGTGCGACTTCCGTACCCGGAAGCTCAAAACGCGGCTTGCGGTTCCGCTGCGAAAGCGGCACCGATGCCGGAATGAGCTTGTCATCGCCGACATGCAGCGACCGAAAATGCGACGGCGAAAGGGCGGTGGTCGCTGCCGGGTGGTAGTGGCAGAGGAGGAAATGCGCGTCGCCGGCCAGCAGTATCCGTTCACAGATCTCCATGTGATTGGCAACGAGCTGCACGTTCGGAACGAACGAGAGCTTTGTCTCGATGCCGCGCAGCCAATCGGGAAAGAAAGTCAGCGACAACGCGTTGGTCGAAGCGAACTTGAGCACGTCGGATGCGCCGCGGGCTTGCTCCTGAGCGTCGAGCCGGCCGGCAGCGAGCCGACGCAGGACATCCTCTGCCGTCTCGCGAAAATTCTCGCCTGCCGGCGTGAGATTGACGCTGTGAGTCGTGCGATCCAGTAGCGGTGCGCCTGTCCATACCTCGAGCGCTTGTATTCTCCGGCTCAACGCAGGCTGCGAGCAATTGCGCTGCTCAGCCGCCCGCGAGAAGCTGCGTGTCGTCGCCACCGCGATGAAATCGTGCAGCCAGTTAATCTCCATCGCACGTCCTCCTGACATTCCAGTATTGCTTATGCATATCCTGCATAACGATATCAGAACTCGACATTGGATTTCCAGTGTCGTCAGCAGCACGGTGGACGAACGAGTTATCCGGGAGGAAAGCGGAATGGCCGCGCGGACGCTTTATGACAAGCTGGTCGACGCCCATGTCGTCCGCAATCTCGACGAGAGCGGCCTCGTGCTGCTCTACGTCGACCGTACTGTGCTGAACGAATATACCAGTCCGCAGGCCTTCGCCGGCTTGCGCGCCGCCGGCCGCAAGGTCTGGAATCCGAAAGCCGCGCTGATGGTGGTTGACCACGTCAACCCCACGGCCGCCCGGCGCACCCGCGCGATGCCCGATGGCGCGGCGGCACGGCAGGTCGACTATTTCGCCGAGAACGCCCGGGATTTCGGCATCGAATATTTCGACATTCTCGATCCGCGCCAGGGCATTGAGCATGTCGTCGCCCCCGAGCAGGGACTGGTCATGCCGGGCATGGTGATCGCGGCCGGCGACAGCCACAGCACCGCCTATGGGGCGTTCGGTGCACTCGGCTACGGTATCGGAACGTCCGACATCGAGCATTATCTCGCGACCTCGACGGTCCGCTATCGCCGGCTCAAGACGATGCGCGTGCAGTTGACCGGCCGTCTGCCGCTCGGTGTCACCTCCAAGGACATCGTCATGGAGGTGATTCGGCGGATCGGTGCCGACGGCGCCACCGGATACGCGGTGGAGTTCAGTGGTCCCATCGTCTCCGACATGAGCGTCGAGAGCCGGATCGTGATGTCGATCATGATCGTCGAGGCGGGCGCTCGCGGCGTCGTGATCGCGCCGGATCAGAAAGTGCTGGATTATCTGGAAGGCCGTCCGCGCTCGCCGAAGGGCGAGATGTGGGAGCGGGCGGCCAGGAGCTGGCTGGCACTGGCCTCGGATCCCGATACCCGGTTCGACCGCGAGGTCACGCTCGACGTGTCCGAGGTGGCACCCTTGGTGACCTGGGGCACGAGTCCCGACCAGGCGATCGCGGTCACCGACAATGTTCCCGATCCCGTGCAACAGGGCGCGCCCGATCGCAAGGCCGCGGCCGCGCGCGCGCTGAGCTATATGGGCCTGACGCCGGGCACGCCCATTCAATCCATCCCGATCGACTTCGCCTTCATCGGGTCCTGCACCAATTCGCGCATCGAAGACTTGCGCGATGCAGCCGCAATCTTTCGCGGCCGCAGCGTCGCCGCCGGCGTGCGCGCGATCGTCGTGCCCGGCTCGACCCAGGTCAGAGCGCAGGCCGAGGCGGAGGGACTTGCAAGAGTGTTCATCGACGCCGGGGTCGAATGGCGGCAGTCCGGCTGCTCGATGTGCCTTGCGATGAACGACGACGTGCTGAGGCCGGGAGAGCGCTGCGCCTCCTCGACCAACCGCAACTTCGAGGGCCGCCAGGGACCTGGCGCGCGCACGCATCTGATGAGCCCGGCGATGGTGGCCGCGGCAGCCGTCACCGGGCGCATCACCGACGTTCGCACGATGCTGGGAGGGGCGCGCCAATGACGCCGTTCCATCAGGTCTCGGGCGTGGCCGCGCCGATGATGGCGCCGAACGTCGATACCGACGTCATCATGCCGAAAATGTTCCTCAAGGGCGTGGACCGCAGCGGGCTCGGCGAGGGCGCTTTCAACCTGCTGCGATTCAGCGGCGGCAAGCCCAATCCGGATTTCGTTCTGAACCAGAACGGCTATCGCGACGCCTGCTTTCTCGTGGTCGGCCCGAATTTCGGTTGCGGCTCGAGCCGCGAGCATGCGGTGTGGGGGCTTCAGCAGCTCGGCATCCGCGCGCTGATCGGCACCAGCTTCGCCGGCATCTTCAACGACAATTGCGCCAATAATGGTCTGTTGACGATCGCTCTCGAGGCCGGCGTCGTAGCGGGGCTCGCCGCTGTCGTGGCCGATCGCTCGCGCAACGACCTCACGGTCGACCTTGCGGCGCAGACGCTCCAATTCGACCGCGGCCGCCGCTCGATCGCGTTCGACATCGAGCCGGCGAGGAAGGAAGCCTTTCTGACGGGCCGCGATTTCATCGCCTCCACGCTTGTCTTCGCCGACGATATCCGCGCCTTCGAGACGCGGCATCGCGCGGAGAATCCCTGGATCGTCTGACCTGCACGAGCCCGAGCGCGGCGCTGATCGCCGCGCCACGAATAAATCAATGACAAACAGCGGAGGGACCCTTGGTAGACACGACATATCACCCGGCTGAGGCGCCGGAGGCTGCTGCTCCGGTGAAGCTTGCCCGCCTCAAGATCGGTCCGTTGCCGGGCGGCATCTACCTCGCCGCCGCGCTCGTCTGTGGAGCGGCCGTCCATTTCGGCAAGCTGCCGAACGATGTGATCGGCGGTCTGTTGGTCCTGATGCTGCTCGGCTTTCTGCTCGGCAAGCTCGGCCAGACGATACCGGTCCTGAAGCAGATCGGCGGCACGGCGATTCTCTGCCTGTTCGTGCCGTCAGCGCTGGTGAGCTATGGCCTGATGCCCGATGCCGCGCTGAAGGCGATCGCGACCACGTTCCGCACGGCCAACTTCCAATATTTTTTCATTGCCTGCCTCGTCGCAGGCTCGATCCTCGGGATGCCCTACCGCGTCCTCGTTCAAGGCTTCATTCGCATGTTCGTCCCGCTCCTGGTCGGTACGATCGCGGCGGTCTCGGCGGGGATCGCAATGGGGCTGCTGTTCGGTCACAGCCCGAAGGACACGTTCTTCTTCATCATCATTCCGATCGTTGGTGGCGGCCTTGCGGAAGGCGTCCTGCCGCTCTCCATCGCCTACGCGGAGATGTTGCAGCGGCCGCAGGCCGAGCTCGTTGCGCAGATGGTGCCCGCGGCCCTTCTCGGCAATGTCGTCGCGATTGTCAGCGCGGGCCTCCTGGCTCGACTTGGTGAGAAGCGCAGCAACCTCAATGGCAGGGGGATGCTGGTCAGGACGGGAGACGGTGACATTCTCGGCGAGGCGCGGCCGGACCAGCCGATTGATCTCGCCTTGCTCGGCGCGGGCATCGTCCTGTCGTCCGCCCTATTCGCGCTGGGGATGGTGCTGGCGCCGGTGACGGGGATTCCTGGTCCGATCATGATGATCATCGCGGCGGTGGCACTGAAGCTGGCCAGGATCCTGCCGGCCGAGATGGAGCTCGGCGCCTATCAAATCAACAAGTTCATGTCGACGAACCTGACCTTCGCCATCCTGGTCGCGATGGGAACGCTGCTGGTGTCCTGGCAGCAACTCGTCGCGTCCTTCAATCCCGGCTACATCATGATCTGCACGGCCGCCGTTCTGGCGATGATCGCGTCTGGATTCTTCGTCGGCAAGTGGCTGAACATGTATCCGGTCGAGGCGGCGATCGTGACCGCCTGCCACTCGGGGCTTGGCGGAACCGGCGATGTCGCCATTCTCGGCGCCGCGGATCGCATGGGCTTGATGGCATTCGCCCAGATCTCCACCCGCGTCGGCGGCGCGATCATGATCGTGATCGCGACGCTGTTGATGAAATCGATGTCTTGATAACGGCCGGCCCTTCATTCGCGACAAATATTCCAGGGAGACTCTCATGCTCGACTTCGAACAGGCTGAATCGCGCGATCCATCGAAGATCGGGCTGACTCGCCGCCATCTGATGTCGATCGCGTTGACAACCGGTGCCCTCGGTTCGGCCGGATTGCCGCCGGGTGCTCTCGCTCAGGAGAATAGTGCCGTGACGACCAGCGCGCTGCCAAAGTTGCTGCCAGGGTTCCAGCAGAAGCGCCTCAAGACCAGCGGGGCCGAGATCAACGCGGTCGTGAAGGGCGAGGGGCCGCCGCTGCTGTTGCTGCACGGACACCCGCAGACATTGGCGTGTTGGCACAAGATCGCCCCCAAACTCGCGGAGCGTTTCACAGTGGTGCTGACCGATCTGCGCGGCTACGGCGATTCCAGCAAGCCCGAAGGCGGCAAAGACAGTATCGCATATTCCAAGCGGGAGATGGCGCGGGATCAGGTCGAGGTGATGCACGCGCTCGGATTTGACCGCTTCCAGGCCGTCGGCCATGATCGCGGCGGGCGCGTTCTGCATCGTCTGATGCTTGATCATCCGGACACCGTCTCCAAGGCGGTCCTGCTTGACATCGCGCCGACCGCGACGATGTACGCCAAGGTGAACAAGGAGTTCGCTACGAAATATATGTGGTGGTTCTTTCTCATTCAGCCGGCGCCGCTTCCGGAAACCTTGATCGGCAACAATCTCGAATTCTATCTGCAGACCCATATCAGCAAGCAGAACAAGACGCCGGGCGCCATCGATCCGATTGCACTCGAAGAGTACCGCCGGTGCTACACCCGCGAGACGCTGCACGCGGTCTGCGAGGATTATCGCGCCGCCGCGGGAATTGACCTAATCCACGATGAGGCTGATTCCGACAAGAGCATCGGTTGCCCGCTGCTCGTGCTGTCGGGCGGAAAGGGGGTCGTGGGGACGAGCTATGACGTGCTCGGTACATGGCGCGCCAAAGCGAAGGATGTGCAAGGTGGAAGCCTGCCGTGCGGTCACTATCTGCCGGAAGAAGCGCCGGAACTGTTGTTCGAGAAGATCAATTCGTTTCTCACCTGACGATCGCTTGGAGATCCACATCGACACGCCCTTTAGTCGCCCAAACGTGGCGAACCAAAGTACGACAATCCCGCTCCGCCCCGCGCAGCACCGGCCGGCAGCGCCGCCTGCGACTAATTCGCGTCCTCAGCGCTAAAGAACCTGGGTTGCAGCAAGACCAGTTCGGCGGCTATCCTGGACACGCCAACTCCCTGCCGCGCGAGCCTGATCAATTGCTGGATCTCTTGCTCGGCCCATTTCTTCGGCTTCGGCGTTTTCAAGTGCTGCCCTTCAATCGGCACCACTTAGCGAGCACGCTGCTTGCGCGCATTTGGGAAATTTACAGGTGGCCCCTAAAGCTTCATCTTAGGGCGCCTGTAACCGTAACTGCTCCGGCGATACCGTGAGCGACGGTAGGCTGGTCCTTTCAATCAACCAGCTGCTTCGGGAGCACCATCACGATGTTGATCTCACGCTCCAGTATCTTTGAGGAAATGATGGAAATGTGCAGCGCAAATTCATCCTGGATCTGTGCTGCTGTATCCTCATCTTTCACGTAGACGAACAGGATGTCACCATCTACCTCGTCGAAGCGCGCGCCTGCGAACAGGCGGTCGAACCGTCTCGCACCGATGATTTGAGCCATGCGGGCTTGAATTGCGTAGTCGTGAATTTCCGAGAGCTGCATGAGCTACAGATAGACACTCGGCGAGGTGGTGCAAGCCCGTTAGCTAACTTGATCCACCAATAACGCCTTTGCGTTGCAAGTCATCGAAAATGGCCCCGACCGAGCTGGACGCATTCGCTCCATCGCCGACGAATAGTGAACCTCGTGCGCTGACCTGACCATTCCCGACCCACAAGTTGCGTCCCGTCGATGGTTCGAGCAGGCGGGCTGTGAACGCAGTTTGCCGCCGGTAGTGGTACACGGGAGTGGATGTTGCAGTGACCGTACCAGACGATGTCCCATTCAGCGAGACGGACGAAACATTCCCGAACGTGTTGATAGTGCCGTTCGCAACGGAGGACCCGGAATACTGACCGCTCAATATCGTTCCAGCATATTGCTGCTGGACGCCACTGTCGCCGACTGTCAGGACCAGCACGCCATCTATGCTGTTGGTCGCAAGCCCCTGACGAATTTCTGTATTTGTATAGGTTCGCGTTGGTGGAAACAACGCGAATGCATCTTCAGCAACAACGCCGCGCTTTCTGCCTTCCTCTGAGATGGTCGCCTGAATGCTGGAAGCTAGACCGGGCGGCCCCGCAACGTAGGCGACTATCCGAGTGATCGGCTTGGAGGGAAGGTCTCGGTCTGCATACCCTTGCATGGATGTTGTGATGCAGCCTGTTAATGTCATTGCCGCAACTGCCGTGAAGGCAAGGCGCCCAGTCGCCCACGCAAAACGATCTCTGAACTGAAACAATTCTGGCCCCCAACAACTATCGAGTTATCTTCTTTCGGTATTCGTCTATCATCGCCGTCGTAACATCACCGGGATAGCATAGCGGTGCCGCGCCGCCCGGCCGCGAATAGGCGCTTCTGCTGCCGCATGTTCGGCCATTCCTCATCGTATCATCTGGGCAGGCGCATGGACTGCCGCTTGCGTGATATTGATCCCGGCTGGTCTTGATCAGGATCGCAGCGATGGCCGACGCGGTCAGTGCAACTTCAACCTTCCGCTTAGCGTCCGGTTGCTGTGGCGCGGCCTCAGGCGACGTTTTTGGAGGTATGGTGGTGACTGTTGAGGATGGCGCGGCTCTCGCGGGCGGCTGCGCTGGGGCGCCGTTCGGGGCCTCTGCGAAAGCTAACGGCTTTGCGGCAGAGCTCGGCGCCTGCGCAACCGACGAAGACGGAGCATTGACCGTCCCGAGATCGTGACGACCCATGGAATACGCTCCGAAGGCCGTAAAGCCCAGAAGCACAATGACAACCCCGCCGCGCATGGTTCCACATTGAAGCGAAAGATGGGAGTTCGTGCAAGCTGTAGACGCGGTGATCTACACTTTTGGCGCGCCCCCGTATTTCTCCGGGTGCGGGCAGTTGCCTTCATAGCTGAGCCACAAGCTCAGCCCGGCACGTCCTAAGTATCGTTGCCCTCTCGACACAAGTAAGGAAGAAATCGTCCCGCGTTGAAAATTGCTGCACTGCTTTCGTTTTTTGTTTTTCTCATTTTCGATAGCCGACGCTACTGTTGCCGCGCGCGTGATGCCGCATCGTTGCATGACCGCAAAGCTTGTTTGGTCCACCAGGGAAAGCTGCTCACTGGCATACGCTCGCTCGGGCGGCCGCCCTATCGGATCGTCAAGCGAGACCTTTGGCGCGGCACATGGACCGGCGCGATTAACTCACGGCCAACTTAAATCAACTGGCGGGCCGCGGAAACGCCGCCCCTTAGATGGATCGAGGGAGCGGCCCCGATGAGCGGCACAATCGCGCCCTGCACTTCAGAGGCGATGCCAAGGCGGCACGCCGGCCAAGGTCACACACGGACGTCGCGGCGAGATATGCCCAGCTCACGCTCGAGCAGCAGGCGATGGTGACGGCCGAGATCAGCCGCATCGTGCAGGAGGTCCACGCGATGCGCCGTCGCAGACTGCACAGGAAGCGTGACCGACTGCGGCAGATGGCGCACCGCCGGCGATTGAGGCGTTGAACGTCACCGAGGCCCGCCGGTGCACGCTGGCGGGCCCTTCGCTTTCCTTCAGTACCGCGGCGTTCGTGTCCCGTAGCTGCCCGTAGATGGGTTGTAGTTGCCGCTGGTGCCGTAGTTGTCCCGCTGGGTCCCATTGGGGTTGGTCGCAACGTGCGGCGCCACGTAGGTGCCGTTGCTGCGCGTGTAGCCCGACGAGGTGTGCGTGCTCGGGTTTGAACCCGTGCCGCTAACGTATTGCGCCTGGGCAGCGGTTGCTGCGAGCGCGAATGCAAAAGCGATAGCAATGGTTTTCATTTTCCAGTCCTCCCCAAATGGCTTCTCGACAGGGTATGCAACCACGGCATGCCTAGGGTACCGAGTCCGACCAAAGGATGCACCGAATATTGGGGCCCGCCACTAGGTCTTTTTCTTGCCGTCGTGCATTCTGTAGTTGATAACAAGGTGGGCAGTCTTGGGGGAGTGGATGTTTCGACTTCGGATTATACTTTTCTTCGTTACCCTGATCGCTCTGCCGGTCTCGCTGACAGGGTGCTTGTCGATTGGCGGTCCGATGGTGTGGAGTTACTATGACAAGTGCAGCGCTCAGACTTCGTCGTTCCTTGCGATGGCCGAGTGCGGCAAGCAGGCGCGCAATGCGGATTGCATACCCAGTAACGACTGTTCGTCTATGGGAAATGCCTACGTCCAATTTACGGACTCATTGGTCCTGTCTGTCAAAAACAAGGAGATGACGGAGGCCGAGGCGATGCGCCGATATGCCGAGTACAAGACCTCGTTGATCCAGTCGGACCGTCGGGACGACGCGATCAGGGATGCCGGCAGAGCAGCCGCGGGCCCGCATCCCATTCCTCGCTCGGATGCTCCTGTGTTGCGGCCCGCGCCGCTTCCATGTCCTGCCGCTTACCGCACCTGCTAACGCCCACCTGAGCCTGTGTCCCTTCGGCCTCGGAACGAGCGCCGGCTAGCAGTCGTGCGTGTGGAAAGGGTTGCTCGTCTCGGATCGAAAACTTTCGATATACCGAAATTCCACTTGCTCCGTCGGGCAAAACAGTGGTTCATAAGGCGCTGGCTCAAACCAATTGGGAACCAGCGCAATGGCCGACGAACTCGAGACCTCCGATCTGTCCAAGATCGCCAAGCTAAACGGAGATTTCAAAAGGAACTACGGTCCTTTGCTTGGCGCCTTTTTGTATATGCGGTCGATCAGTGCCGTGCGCCGTCGGTCCTGGCTCTGGTCTGCCTTGGCGTCGGTCGCAGGTTCGCTCGCACTGGGCTGGATCGGAAAGCACTGTTCATCTTGGCTTTCAGGCTGGCTAGGATAGGCGGATGTGGCCAACGGTAGGGGCGTTCCATGGGAACTGCGCTCACTGTGCAAAATGCCAGGTTGCTCCGACGACGCGAGAACGAGCCTCGGGCGGCACAATACATTCGAATGTCGACAGATCGACAGCAATACTCGGTCGCAAATCAGATGGCTTTGATCGCGAGCTACGCGGCTGAGCATCGGCTCGAGATCGTGCGCACGTATATGGACGAGGGCATTAGCGGGCTGAGGATTAATAATCGCCAGGGGCTTATCGATCTGCTCAATGACGTGCAATCGGGAGCTACTGACTTCGCCACTGTCCTGGTGCGGGACGTCAGTCGCTGGGGGCGATTTCAGGACACAGATGAAAGCGCGTACTACGAGTTCATCTGCAAGCTGGCTGGCGTGAAGGTGATTTATTGCGCTGAAATCTTCGAGAACGACGGAAGCCCGATGTCCGGTCTCTGGAAAAATATGAAGCGCCTGATGGCTGCCGAGGACAGCCGCGACAAGTCGGCAAAAGTCTTTGCAGGACATTGCCGGATCGTCGGACTCGGCTATCGAGTGGGTGGACGGCCCGGCTTTGCACTGCGCAGAGAACTGATCGACGCAACGGGCAATTCGAGGGGCTTTCTCCAGCCTGGCGAGCAGAAGGCATTGCACACCGACAGAGTGTTGCTACGGGCGGGGTCTCCCGATGAAATCGCGATCGTGCGGTGGATATTCGAAAGCTTCGTTACCGGGAAAGGCGAAACCGATATCGCCCGCGAGCTGAATGCTAGGGGCGCAGTCAACCATTGCGGCGTCCCGTGGAATCTCCAGATGATAGGCCGCATCCTTCGCAACGAAAACTACATTGGCAATACCGTCTATTACCGGACATCGAGCTACCTGCGGCAACGTCGCGTTATTAACGGCAAGGCCAAGTGGATCCGCAAGGAGGGCTCTCTTGAGTCAATTGTAGCGCGCGACGTGTTCGACGACGCTCAGCGGATTATCGAGCGTCGGGCACGACAAAATCTCTCGTCCGATCTATTGCTCAAGAAGTTGCGCGTTCTACAGCTTCGGCTCGGCACTTTGTCTGCCGGTGCGATCAATCGAGCCAAGGGGATGCCCTGCGCGTCTATATATGAACGTCGGTTTGGCAGCCTCCGCAATGCGTACGAGCTGATTGGTTTCGCCCCGCCAGGCGACTATAGCTACATCGATACGCGTGGCGAGCGGCTAAGCCTGGTTCAGCAACTCGCCGTCGGGATTGGCGCTAAGGTGCATGAGGTGGACCCCCAGCTCATTGCGGAACGAACGGGAGGCTGCTTAGCCCTAAGTGATGGGTCCTTCATATCATTTCGCGTCATTCGATGCTGGCAGCACCCCCAGCGGCACTGTCGGGTTTGGACGCTACGGCGTAGCGCCAAGCAGCATCCGGGTGTCGCGGTTGTAATCAGGCTGGATGAACAGAATAAGGAGCCTCTCGACTACATCCTGACGTCGAGAGACCGCATTCCCGAGCGGCCGCTGATAGTGACCGAGGCAGTCGTGAGGAAACGTTATCGGAGCAGGTTCAAACGCTCGACCCAATTGATCCTGGCGCTGAAGCGCCGACTTGCTGCTAGGTCCCACGGCTAGCCTGTATGTGGTCGATTACGGTCTATTCACCTCGCTAAGACGCCCAGGCGGGTGAGCTCTTTGTGGTCGTCGTGAGTAAACACAATCTCGAGGCCGGCTGCCTCGATCATCTCGCGGAAAGTTTCCACGGTCGAACCACGATTGTTCTCCTGAAGAACGATCACGCCGTCGTCGGCTAGGTATTGGTGTATCGTGTTAAAGAACTCCCGGTGGATGCCCAGTCAGGGTCGCGAGCGCAGATATCGCGTTCATACTGGTCAATGAAGTGGGTGGATTGCTCACCACCAAGTTCCAGCGCTCGCTTTCGGGGATACTCCGAAGATTGTTGGATTCGTAAACTGAGACGCAATCCTCAAGGGTGAGCTTTACCGTATTTTTGCAGCAGTTCACCGCAGCGGAATTGATGTCGGCCAGACACAGCGTTTCGCACAGGCCGTGCCCCAACATCGAAAAGCCAATAAATGCCGGCCCAGCGCACCAATGAAAAGGCGAGGCTGTTTAGGCATTCCACGAGAGTACAGAAACGGAATGAAGTCTTGGTCAAACTCGATGCCGCCTCCATCGAGCTCGCTCTTATAATCGACCGTGATCCCCACCCAGGACGACGCGCTTTGCTGGCCTTATTCGACGTAGCGCCGGCCTCACGAGGCCGTGCCCGATCGTATGCAGAACGCCCATTGCCAACACCGACAAATGAAGAAGCCGCAACATGCGGCCAGGTCGTTCGTGAGCTTGCCGCGCGAGTTGATTGAGAAAAGTCTTCGCCTTCTAGCTGTACATTTCTGAATGTTTCTGATTGTGTCAACCGGAATCCGACCAAGCACCGGGACGACTATGAGTTTAATCCAGAGGCTCCGAAGGCGTCTATTTCCGCCGCGCGGCGCAATCGAAGGCTATGAAAACGAGGAGCTGGTCGACACTATCTATCGCAAAACCGTCGCTTATCAGTCGGAGGCCAACTGGCCCTTGGTCGAGGGGTTAACAGCCGTACTCGATTTCGGAGGGGGCGCCGGCGTTCACTACAAGACCGCCAGCCGGCAATCACCAGACATCCGATGGGCAGTAGTTGAGACGCCTGCCATGGTGAGGCGTGCGAATGAGCTTGCGACAGACAAGTTGAGGTTTTTCGATCGTATCCAGGAGGCAGCCGACTGGCTCGGAAACGTTGACCTGGTCCATTCCAACGGGGCCATCCAGTACGTGCCCGACCCTTTCGGGACCATTCAGGCGCTATGCGCGGTCATGCCGGCCACGTTGGTTTGGCATCGCGTTCCGATCAGCGACGGAGAAGTGCGACGAGAGGTCCAGACTTCGTACCTAAGCGACAATGGACCCGGGCGACTATCTTCATCTGCGGAAAAGCTCGTAAGATACGAGCGGACTTGGATCTCCGAACAGGCCTTCCTCGAGGCTCATGAGGGCTACCATATAGCAGAACGCGGCCCGGATCCCGGTGAACATGGTACGCATCAGTTTAGGTTTGTACCGCGTTGAGGAGCCGAGGGAAGACTTCGGCTTGCTTATTGCTCGGGCAGGTTCACTGCACCGTGAAATTGACGACATCCGACCGCGAAGAGCTGTCCAACAGCCAGCCTAAGCGGATGAAGGGTCGCTCGATGAAGCGCCAGGAAATCCACGCGAGCGGCGTGGTCAGAGCCACGCCAAGCATGGTGCTGATTAGAGCCGAAGCGACCGATGATCCCTAGGAATTCGCAAACCGAACAGCAATCGACAGTCCGATCATGTGAAGCAGGCAAAAGCTGTAGGAAACTAGGCCTAAAAAAGTGCTCCAAGCTGCGTCGAGGAAGCTGAAGAGCTTCAAATCTGGTGCAAAGGGCTATGGCCCCTTGTTGGGGTGCGTTCCACCGCTTCATAGATCGCGTCGGCTGGCGAGCGCAGGACTCGAATCTGCAACCAGACCGTTATGAGCGGCGGACTATCGACCGGCCTTGTTGATTTCGCTGCGCTATTGTTCGGGTTTGATCGCGCTTGTCGCGTTTCATTTGCGCTGTTTCTGGCGCGAAGCTGGTGCAGGTGAGGCTCGACGTTCATATCATGACGTGAGCCATGGGAAACTCGCAATATGCGCAATGGATTGTGGCCGACGACTTATGCTCAGTACTCGGAGTACCAAGATAATTTGACCGCGTATTCGTACTTGCCGCGAGCGAAAGGGGGGGGCGCTCTCGCGATGCCGTACCGGATTAGCGTCGGCCATGTCGATGGCGCGCGCGGCAGCGGCTTGATGCGCTGATTCAGGGTGTTCTGCTCGGCGGGACTGCCTTCGCTCATCGTGGGGCCGCGCGGCTCCGGAAAACATCTGGCAGCGCGCTATCTGCACCACACACGGCAGGGGCACAGGTGGGCGCCTGCAGCGGATAATCTGCGGTTCGCTCACGGCCGACGAGATCGACGATCGCCTGCGAAAGCTCAAGCTGGCTTCCGCGGCGGGAGGATGCTGGGCATCACGCGGCCATATCGTCTATCGGACGAAACCCGTTGCGCTCGACAGGTAGCGGCCGCCGCTTGGGGCCGCGGCCTCAGGATGCGACCGTTGGCGATAGTGCAAAGTGTGCCATCAAAGCCTCGATGAGGCTGCGGACGGCCGGACGCTCCGCGCCATTACGCGGCACCAGTGCCTTGATCCAGAATTCCGGGACGGGATAGTCGGGAAGGATCCGGACGAGTTGTCCGGACGACATGGCCGGCCGGACGATGTGTGCGGCAAGCCGCGCGATGCCCATGCCGGCCAGGGCGGCGCGCAACAGGAGCTGGCTGTCGTTGGCGCTGAGCCGCGCCTTGATCTCGATGTTGATCAGTCGGCGGCGGCTCTCGAAACCCCAGCTCAATCCGGTCGTCGCGAATGTGAGGAAATCGTGCTGGACCAGATCGCGCGGGTGGCTCGGCTCCCCATAGCGCGCGAGATAGGCCGGCGCGGCGCAAAGCACGCGCGGATATGCGCTGAGGGGCTCGTCGATGACGCCGGGATAGGACGTCGGCAGCGCGCCGATCGCAATGTCAAAACCTTCCTCGACGGGATTGACCGAGCGATCGAGCATGACCAGCTCGATGCTCACCCTCGGCTGGGCCAATTGGAAATTGGTCAGCACCTCGCCGAGACTAACGATGGCGATCGTCGTCGGCGATTTGATGCGCAGATGTCCTTCGATCTCCGCCGACGATAGTTCCGATCGTGCGCGTCTGGACCCATCGATCCGGGCTGGCGTCGAGCCTACTCTGCATGATTGCGGTAACGTCGCCCGGCGAGTTGGATGGCCTCGGCACTGTTGGCGTCGTAAGCCAGGACTTCATTTCAAGCTTTTCGGCAGGCGGTAGCACCTCATCAGGAGCTACTGGTTGTCGCACCATCTCGATTGTGTCGAGGACGTGCCTGGCAGAAGGTCGCCCTCAATCCGGGACCATAGCTCGATGCCATCAGGGGTCACGCAGCTCTAACTTCTGACATTGCGGGGCCAAGGGGGTCTTCGACAAGTTCCAGAGTTCGCAACCTTCGCCTAGCAACAGTGAGCTGCAAGTTGCCGGCACAGGTCGCGGACGGACGGGAGCGCGCATCGGTGAGCAAAGCGCGGACGTGAGATGTCGGCGCGCCTATATCCTGTGAGCAGCCAAAATAATTCCGGTGGCGATCAGGCCCACAATTGCAGCCGAACTGCCGAAATGTTTGGAAGCCTGAAGCGGTTGCGCTCGATCCCTCCTTAGTTCGGCCCTTCGATGACAAACACGCGTGCGTGATCGTCCAGGTGACCGAATTGCGGCTTCCCGCGAGTTCTGCTAGAAGCCGCCTGTCGAAAGAGTGCTGACCGGATGGTAGCCCGGTCGCCGTTCCATTGGACGGCAACTCCTCCCTCCGGGGTATCCGCGACACCCAGGCCGGCTTGCCGGTCGCAGAGGTGTGTCCGCTGATAACCCTAAGTCATCGTCGGCGCACCTTCTCAATCCGTTAGAAGGACGTACGACATGAAGCTCACAGGAAACATAATTCTCATCACTGGCGGCGCAACCGGCATCGGCTTTGCGCTCGCACGGAGCCTTTCCGAGAAAGGCAATCAGGTCATCGTGTGCGGTAGGAACGAAGCCGCTCTCCGGAAGGCACAAGGAGAAGCACCTGCGCTGGTCATCCGCGTCTGCGATGTTGCCGATGCCGAGAGCCGCCGATCGATGGTCGAATGGCTCAAGACGAGCCATCCGAACCTCAATGTCCTCATCAACAATGCCGGCGTTCAGCATCGGCGCGACTTCAACGATGATCCTGCGAGCGACAATCTCGATCAGGAAGTGGCCATCAACCTTACGGCCCCGATCCATCTGATCACTGAACTGTTGCCGGCACTCAAGCGGCAAGAGCAGGCCTTCATCATCAATGTCAGCTCAGGGTTGGCTTTCTCGCCGATGGCGGATGTGCCGGTCTATTGCGCCACCAAGGCTGCGCTTCACTCCTTTACACTCAGCCTGCGCCATCAGTTGAAAGCGACCGGCATCCGCGTCATCGAGTTGGCCCCTCCGATTGTCGATACCGGTCTCGGTGGCAACACGCGCAGCGAAGGAACGGCCTACCGCATGATGGTCTCTCCGGAAGAATTCGCCACCGAAACGCTCGCGCAGCTCGAAGCAGACAAGGACGAGATCCTCGTCGGTATCTCCGTCGAAACGCGTCGGCTCGGTGAGGCCATGTTCGAACGGATGAACAATCGCGTCTGAGCTTTCCTAGGGATCGCTGCGGTCGACCCGCAGCGATCGCGGCCGCAGACGTTTACCTCGTCCGATGCTGCTGTCTGCGGCGTGCAGATGTAATGCTCGCCAGCCGGGCCCAATCGACATCCCCCACCAAATGGACCAAAATCGGAGCTTATACTCATGACCATTTTAGCGGTTGGCGCAGCGGGCGAGCTGGCCGGCCTTGTCGTTCCTGCCCTTGTTGGTCGCGGGCGCAGTCATCCGCGGCCTTGTCCGCAGACCAGAACAGATTCAAATAGCGAAAGACCGCGGCGCCTCGGAGGTCGCTCTGGGTGACCTGTCAGACCCCGAAAGCCTCGATGCTGCGCTGAACGGCGTAGAAGGCGTATTCCACATCGGGCCGGTTTTTGCACCGAACGAGGTGCAATTGGGCAGGAAGATCATTGAGGCGGCGCAGTGGGCCGGCGTACGGAAATTCGTATTCTCGTCGGTGATCCACCCCATTTTGAGCTTGCCCAACCACGCCGCCAAGGCGCCTGTCGAAGAGGCGCTGGTTAATTCGGATCTGGAGTACACAATCCTTCATCCGACGATGCTGTTTCAGAATTACTCGGCGTCGTGGGAAAAGATCGTCGAGACGGGCGTTTTGGCTGAACCATGGGCCGCCGACACTTGCTTCAGCCGCGTCGATTATCGCGACGTCGCCGATGTCGCAGCGATCGCACTCACCGAGAATCGATTGGCCTACGGTACTTTCGAACTCTGTGCTCCCGGCATTCTATCCCGCCATGCTGTGGCCGCGCTACTGACGCAGATGCTGGGAAGAGAAATCGGCGTCCGCACGCTCGACCGTAGCAAACTGGGTGAAACCCCCAGAGACATGCTCACGATGTTCGAGCACTATGATCATCATGGCCTGGTGGGATGTTCTCTCGCCCTGCGGACTATCCTCGGCCGCGAGCCAAGGACGCTGCTGGCCTACTTCGAGGAACTGGCGGCGGCGTCCAAATCCAAACGCGAATGACTTAATCGTCCGGACAAACGCGCAGGCGGCCTGCCTGTCCTTCATCGGACAAGTCGAGCTCTGCAAAGCATGGTGCCAGAAACTGTCACCACGGGTGTGTACAGTGTTTTCGGACCAGTGAGAGGCATCGATCCTCTCGCACCTGCCTTGCCTAGGACGGATTTAAGGAATGTCGCGGCCATGAAACGTATTCAGTATAGTAAATATGGCGGCCCGGAGCTGATGCGCGTCGATGATTTCGAGCTGACCGCACCTGGATCAGGTGAGGTGGCCGTGCGGGTCAAGTTCGCCGCCATTAATCCGATCGACTGGAAGCTGCGCGGCGGTCAGATGAAGATCGTCACCGGCAGGACCTTTCCCCGCGCGATGGGAATGGACTTTTCCGGTATCGTCACGGCCGTCGGCTCTGGTGTCACGCGGCTGAAGACGGGCGATGCGGTGTTCGGGCTTACCCGTTTCAAGGAAAGCGGCGCGCTCGGTCAAGCCGTGGTGACGAAGGAAGCTTTCCTGGCCAAAAAGCCCGACAATATCTCGTTCGAAGACGCAGCCTGCCTCGGAACCCCTGGCGTCACGGCGTGGAATGGGCTGATCGACAAGGCGAAGCTGCAGGTCGGGCAGCACGTCTTCGTCAACGGCTGCGCCGGAGCGGTCGGCGAAGCCGCCGTGCAAATAGCGCGGCTCTTCGGCGCCACGATCTCGGGCAGTTGCAGCGCTCGCAACGTAGAACGCGCGAGGTCGCTCGGCGTGCAGACCGTCTACGATTATCGCACGACCGATCTGTCAACGATCACCACGCGTTTCGATGTGGTCTACGACACCGCGGCGACGATGACGGTCTCGGCCGGCTTGGCCTTGCTGCGCCAGGGTGGGGTGTTCCTGGATGTGAACCCGGGCATAGGCAAGTTCGTTCGGGCGATCTTCGACCGCCGGCTCAAGCCCGTTATCGGTGCGCCGCGCCCCGAGATCCTGGAGAAGCTCGCCGGCTTTGCGCGCGAGGGTACGTTCAGGATCCCGATCGGGGAAACCGTTTCCCTGAATGCGGCGGTCCAGCTGATCACCGAGCTCGAAGGAGGCCGCAAGCTCGGCGGAAAAGGCCTCGTGGCGATGGAGTGAGGATGGCAAGAAGTCACCGGTTGTTCGACCTGATGCAAGTGCTTCGCCGACATCGCAGGACGGTGTCGGGGGAGGCGCTTGCGCGTGAGCTGGGCGTCTCGCTGCGCACGATCCGCCGCGACGTCGCCACCTTGCAGGACATGGGCGCCGACATCGATGGAGAGGCGGGCGTCGGCTACATCATGCAGCCCGGCTTCCTTTTGCCTCCGCTATCCTTTACCGAAGAGGAATTGCAGGCGCTCGTGATCGGCGCGCAGTGGATCAGTCGCCAGACCGACGATACTCTGGCTCTTGCCGTGAAGAATGCGTTGGCCAAGATCAATGCCGTCCTTCCCCCGGACATGCGCTCCGCCCTCGATGACGACACGGTCTATGTCGGCCACCGAGCGAGGGGCTCGATGCCGCTCGACCTGAGCGAGATCCGCCGGGCGCTGCGCGAGCAACGCAAGCTTCGCATTACGCTCTCGATCGAGCACGCTCCGAACGACCAGCAGGTGGTCTGGCCGATCATGCTGGGCCTCATCGAAGGCAGCCGCTTCATTGCCGCCTGGTGCGAGCTGGACAGCCGATTCCGTGTCATCGCCATGGACGACATTGCGACCGCGGAGATTTTAACCGAGCGCTATCCTCGCAACCGGCGCCAGCTAGTCAAGGAGTGGCGTGCTCAAGAGGTGCGCCCCTGCAACGACCAAGGAGAGGCGTGCTGATGCCTCCTTGATCGAGGGCTGATGCGCCAATGTCGTTGGCATGATTGCGGTCTGTTGGTCCGTTCACCTGTTCTTGTGCAGGCAGAGGCGGCATGGTCTTGGTCATCGGCCTCTATACCTGAGCGCGTCGATTAGGAGTGAGAATGCCGGCGAAGATTGCCGACCGCTCGGATAGTACAGGTGATATCCGGAAAACGGCGGGCACCAGTCGGCCAACACTCGGACCAACTGACCGCTCGACAAGTAAGGCTGAACCTGACTTTCGGTCAGGTACGCCAGGCCAAGACCCTGCAGGGCGGCCTGCAGCAGGGTGCCGGAGCTGTTGAAGACGAGTTGCCCATCAACGCGCACGTTGACGTCCCGTCCGTTTCGCTCGAATTCCCACGCGTAGAGACGTCCACCGTGTGTCGGCAGGTGGAGGTTGACGCAGTTGTGCTGCGTCAGATCCTGCGGCGTTCGTGGCCGCTTCCGGGATGCAAAGTAGGACGGTGAGCCCACCACTGCCATGCGTAGGTCCGGACTGACCCGGACCGCTATCATGTCCTTCGCGACCAGTTCGCCCGGCCGGATCCCGGCGTCGTACTGCGCGGCCACGATGTTCGTGAGCCCGACGTCGATAATCACTTCGACTTTGATGTCTGGATAGGCTGGCAGGATCTTGCTCATGGCCGGCATCAGGATCGCTTCAGCGGCGTACTCCGTCGCGGTGATCCGGATAGTCCCGGCCGGCTTCTCGCGCAGTTCGCTGAGGGCCCCAAGTTCGACGTCCATCTCGTCGAATTTGGGCCCGATCTTCAGCAGCAGTCGCTCGCCGGCTTGGGTCGGTGTGACGCTGCGGGTCGTGCGGTTCAGAAGCCTCACGCCCAACCGCTCCTCCAGAGCTTGGACGATCTGGCTAAGAGTCGGCTGGCTGATCGCGAGCCGCGCCGCCGCACGGGTGAAACTGCGTTCTCTTGCCACCGCCAGGAAGGCCAGTAAGTCGCTCGCGTCGGCACGTTCCATTTATAGGCTGCTCCAATCAATCTAATTGGGTTTTATCGTCTTATCCGGATGACCCCGAGGGCCTATTTTGAGGTTCACAGATGGCAGCCGAGGGCTGCGAAGCTAACCCCAGGAACGGCAATGTCCGTCGTAACCATGCCAGATACCGCCGCGCCGCGTCCGTTCGCGGCTTCGCTGTTGCCGATCATGGGCGCGGTCTTCGTCGGCTTTCTCGTCATCGGCGTGGCGATGCCGGTGCTCCCACTTTACGTCGATGACGGATTGGGGTTCGGCACGTTCGTGGTCGGCCTCGTCGCCGGCAGTCAGTTCGCTGCATCGCTGATCTCAAGACCCTGGGCGGGCCACTATTCCGACGGCCGTGGCGCGAAGCGCGCGGTCTTCGCGGGTCTGCTGGCGGCCTCGGCGTCCGGATTGATCTACTTGGGTTCGCTACTGTTCCGAGGCGCGCCCGGAGCATCGGTCGCCATGTTGCTGCTCGGGCGGGGCGTGCTTGGAGGAGCGGAGAGCTTCATTATCACCGCCGCCGTCAGTTGGGGGCTCGCGATCGTCGACGCCCGCAATATCGGGAAGGTCATCGCCTGGGTCGGGTCTGCGATGTTTGCGGCCTTCGCGATCGGAGCCCCGGTCGGCTCAGCGCTCTACGCCGGTTACGGATTCGCCGCGATCGCGGTCGTCACGGTACTGGCTCCTCTTGTCACATTGCTGCTGATCGCACCGCTTCCGGCCGTGGAGCCGGGTAAGCACGCGCGGGCCTCCTTCGTCGAAGTGATCGGTGCCGTCTGGGTGCCGGGCCTTGGATCGGCGCTCGGCTCTGTCGGCTTCGGCGCCGTGACCACCTTCGTCGCGCTGCTGTTTGCAGCCCGGGGCTGGGCCAACGGGTGGTCCGCTTACACCGCCTACGCGGTGGCCTTCATCCTGGCGCGAGTGTTCTTCAGTCATCTCGCCGACAAGATCGGCGGCGCGAAGGTGGCACTGGTTTGCGCGGCGATCGAAGCGGGCGGCCAGGCGCTTATCTGGCTTGCCGCCCGGCCCGACATGGCGCTCGCCGGCGCAGCGCTTACCGGCTTCGGCTTTTCCCTGATCTATCCGGGCTTCGGCGTCGAAGCGGTGCGTCGCGTGCCGGCGCAGAGCCGTGGTCTCGCCATGGGCGCCTACACGGCGTTCCTCGATCTGGCACAAGGCCTCGCCAGTCCAGCGCTCGGACTGATCGCAGCGGGCGCGAGACTCAACGTGCTGTTTCTCGTCAGCTCGGCCACCGTGCTGTGCGCTTCCTGCGTCGCGTGGTGGCTGATCGAGAACCCCTCACCATTGGAAGGACCATCGGAATGAGAACTCTCGCAGCGACTTTGGTCTTCACTCTGCTTGTTCGCCGGCGCGGCCGGCGCACAGCCATCTAACCAAGGAGCCGATGCCATGCCCAAGCACGAAGATGTCCGCGCCGTTGCGCCGGCCCTCGAAGCTTACGCCCAGAAATTCGTTGTCGACGATTTGTGGAAGCGACCGGGACTATCCCGCCGTGACCGTGGCATCGTGACCGTTGCCGCGCTGATCGCCCGTGACCAGACCGTCGAACTGCCGCACTACCTCGCCCTCGCGCTCGACAACGGCGTGAAGCCGTCGGAAATATCAGAAATCATCACCCACCTGGCATTCTACACCGGCTGGGCGAATGCGATGGATGCGGTCCCGCTGGTGAGGGAGGTGTTCAAGAGCCGCAACATCGGAGCCGACCAGCTCCCGCCGGCCTCGGGGCCTCAGCTTCCGCTCGACGAGGCGGCCGAGAAGCAGCGGGCCACGCGTGTCGGAGAGCAGTTCGGCCAGATCACCCCGAGCCTCGTCCAGTACACGACGGACGCGCTGTTCCGCGATCTGTGGCTGAGGCCGGCGCTCGCGCCGCGCGACCGCAGCCTGGTCACCGTTAGCGCACTGATCGCGACCGGTCAGGTGGCGCAGATCACCTATCACCTGAACCGCGCGATGGACAACGGACTGACGAAGGAAGAGGCCGGCGAAGTGCTCGGGCACTTGGCGTTCTATGCGGGCTGGCCCAACGCATTTTCCGCGGCGCCCGTCGTCAAGGACCTCGTCGAAAAGCGTCCGCACCGAGCGGGGACGCCATGATTTCCCGCCGAGCCGTACTCATCGCCGGTATTGCCGCATCGATGAAGACTGAAGGTGCGCCAGCGGCCGCCTTCGATCACCACAAGGACACGCAAATGGACATCGATATCAAGAGGAACGGATCCCGACCTTCTCAGAAGGGATCAAGCGAGTGGTTTACCGGGAACGTGCGCGTCGACCCCCTGTTTCAGGCGCCCGATCCCGCGCGCGTCGGTGCCGGCCAAGTCACCTTCGAGCCCGGCGCCCGCACCGCCTGGCACACGCATCCGCTCGGACAGACGCTGATCGTGACCGCTGGGTTGGGTTGGGTGCAACGCGATGGCGGCTTGATCGAAGAAGTTCGTCCAGGGGACGTGGTGTGGTTTCCGCCCGGACTGAAGCATTGGCACGGCGCAACGCCGACGACGGCGATGACCCACATTGCGGTACAGGAATCCGTGGGCGGCAGGAACGTCGACTGGATGGAGAAGGTCAGCGACGAGCAGTATCGCAAGTAAGCATACCGACTGTCCTGTGATACCTACCGAAGAGATACCATGATCGCTCAGGAGACCTTCAGGCTCGCCAACGGCGTTGCGATTCCCAAGCTTGGCTTCGGAACGTGGATGATCGACGACCGCGAGGTCGCCGGCCTCGTTCAGGAAGCGGTGGCGATCGGTTACCGCCATATCGACACCGCCCAAGCCTATGGCAGCGAGCGAGGCGTGGGGGAAGGGCTACGCGCCAGCGGCATCGCGCGTGACGAGCTCTTCGTTACGACAAAGCTCGCCGCGGGCTGCAAGTCGTATTCCGAAGCTCGGACGCTGATCGATGGCTCGCTGGCCGCCTTGGGAGTGGGACAGATCGACCTGATGCTCATCCACAGCCCGCAGCCTTGGGCCGAGTTCCGCAACGGCGAGCATTATTTCGAGGGCAACCTCGAAGCCTGGCGCGCGCTCGAGGAGGCCCACTCCGCCGGCAAGCTGCGCGCGATCGGCGTCTCCAACTTCGAACAGGTCGATCTCGACAACATCATCGCGAATGCGGCCGTGAAGCCCGTGGTCAACCAGATCTTGGCGCACGTCGGCAACACGCCGTTCGATCTGATCGACCACTGCCGCAGCCGCGACGTGCTGGTGGAAGCCTATTCTCCGGTCGCGCACGGCGCCGTCCTGAAGAACCCCGAATTGGCCGGACTCGCCGCCAAGTACGGCGTCTCCGTCGCGCAGCTTTGCATCCGCTACTGCCTGGAGCTCGGGCTCCTACCGCTGCCGAAGACCGCCAGTCCCGAGCATCTGCGCAGCGACATCGCCGTCGACTTCGAGATCACCGCCGAGGACATGACGAGGCTCAAGGGATTCGACCACGACGACTACGGCGAGGCCGCCAAGTTTCCCGTTTTCGGGAAAAGCCGGTGACCGTTCGTCGTGGGCGAAGACCGCGACGACGACTGCATAATAGGAGAGCACTTGAACCCCGGCTACGATTTCAACGGTCACGTGCGCGACGCGAACGAAGTCGACTTATGACGTAAACAGATCGAAATTCAAAAAGGCGCCCTTCGAGGAGGAGACGATGACTGCAAAGCACCTATTTGTTCTTGGCGCATCCATACTGGCCGCGACGCTCGCCGGCGGTGCCGTCGCCCAGCAGGCCGACGAACGTTACGTCCAGATGGCGGAGATCGAGGTCGATCCTGCCCAATTGGATGCCTATAGGGCTGCGGTGCAGGAGCAGATCGATGCGGCAATTCGCAAAGAGCCCGGCGTCTTGGTTCTGTACGCTCTATCCGAGAAAGACACCCCCACGAACGTGAAGGTCTTTGAGATCTACCGGAACAGGGCCGCCTACGAAGCTCACCTCGCATCGGATCATTTCAAGAAATACAAGGCCACGGTCGAGAAGATGGTGAGATCGCTCAAGCTAATCCAGACGACGCCGATCATGCTCGGCGCCCGAACGAATTGAGACGAGGAGACGTATCATGAAGGATTCAGTGGCGTCCCCCGACTACCGGATCCTGCGTCGCCTGGTTGCCCGATCGCCGTACATACCGGCCTTGGGCCATGATGTCAGGACCGGCATCCTTCTGGACACCGTAACTCTTCCATGACGCCACCCCACAACATCACCGAAGGTCGATCTTCGATCGCCGGCGAGGCTCGCGTCAAGTGATCGCTTGTGCCCGCCTGGCAAACGGCACTACGCTGAGCGAGGCGGGGGAAGCCAGATGTCGCTGCTACATCCTATCCGGAAGCCGTGCCCGCACTGTGGGCGGCCGATGAAGCTCGTTCGCGACGAGGCCGCCAGAGGCGTAGAGCGCTACATCTGCTCAGACTGCGACGACGATTCGCTGCGCGATTTAGCCGCCCAGAAGTGGGTAGACGGCCCGCTGCGGCCGCCGGCGAAATAGCGGCCCGGAAGGATCGTCCGGGGAAGCGCCGAGCGTTGCAGGGCCAGGGACTGGCGGGATCGGCACTGGCGCACCAGTTCCTTTGAACGTGCCGCTTCACTTTTGGGAGGTTCGGATGTCAGCTGTCGCAAAGCTGCTTGCGCGCAAGCAGGCGCTCATGGAACGACTGGAGAGCGGTACCGGACCGAACGAACGCGAGGAAATCGAGCGCCTGCTCGCGCAGATCGAGACCGCGCTGAACCTGCTCGAGTCGGGCGATGCCGCCACCCCGGGCGAGGAATGATCGGCTCGTGCCGGTCACAGAGTGCTCAGGTTCTCCGGCACCTCGCCGAACTTCCGGATCAGTTTGGCGTCGCTGAAATCGCCGCTGGACGGATCTCCTCTCCGCGAAAACGCGACGGCGCCGGCGCAACCTGGTTTCCGCGAGAGCGCTTCGGCGCGCATGACGGCCGCGTTGGCACTTAGGCACTCCACCGCCTCACCTGGCGCCACCCCGTCGTCCGCCATCACGAACGGCAGCTCTTCGTCGCACGAAAAAGCGGGTGTACACAGATGCCAATTTCGAATGACGTCACCAGAAATGGGATGCTTTGGGAGCGCGTCCTGTCACAGCTCGTCGTGGGCGCCAGCGTACTGGGTGGATGCGCCGTGTTGCTGATCCAGGCGTTACCACCAATACTTCACGGGTTTCCGTAGACGCGCAGAAACGGGTTTGAGTTGCGCTGAGCGAAAAATTGAACGGCGAAGCAGGGGCCAACGAAACGTCCAACAAAGCGTCCAACACGAAAATCGTTCGCTCAAGGTAAGCGATTGAATTTGCTAGGTAAAATTTGCGCGAGAATTTGATGCGGAGCGCTTCACCCGCTCCAGCCTTTTAAAAGCTTTAGCGAGATGGTTGGATTTCATTCTGACAGGCTGTTTTACATGTTCTAATGCTCGACCGTTTTGCGTGTCTCCTGATCGCGCCCATATTCCGCGTCTGATACAGACCGAATGAGCTGCGAACTCATCAAAACCGAAGATACCGGTTTGGAGAAGAGGTACTGCCCGCGCGTGCGGTAATCGGCGACGATGGCGTAGAAGCAGGTCAGCTGCTTTGCGGTCATCGTCTCATCCTAACTGGCGCGATTGCCGGGCTTCAACTCGTTTCTCCGGAATTAAGTTCGCCGGTATTGTTCGTCGCTTATCTTTTCCAGCCAATCGACGTTCTTGCCGTTCAGCGATTCCTGAATGGCGATGTGTGTCATCGCCGTCGTCGGCGACGCGCCATGCCAATGCCTCAAGCCGGGCGGAAACCAAACCACGTCGCCCGGACGGACTTCTTCGACGGGGCCGCCGTCGCGCTGCACCCATCCCAGACCGGCCGTGATGATCAGCGTCTGACCGAGCGGGTGCGTGTGCCATGCCGTGCGGGCGCCGGGTTCGAAGGTGACCTGGCCACCGCTCACCCGCGCCGGGTCCGGCGCCTGAAACAGCGGATCCACGCGGACCGATCCGGTGAACCAGTCCGGAGAGCCTTTGGCGGAAGGCCGAGAGCCGTTTCGTTTGATGTCCAAATCCATGTGCGAACTCCTTCGCTGCGCGTTCGCGCTTTCTGTGTTGGCGCTCGTCGCGGCGAGCGCAGCAAGCCCTGCGGTGGCGATGATCGCTTGTCGGCGCGAGTACGACATTGCTACCGGGGCCTCTTCTCGATGACTTCCTTGATGACCGGCGCGGCCGAGAACGCGTTGGGCCAACCTGCGTAGAAAGCGAGATGTCCGACGACCTCTCCGGCCTCCTCCTTGGTCAACCCGTTATCCATCGCCCGGTTCAAATGGTAGGTGATCTGCGCGACCTGGCCGGTCGCAACCAGGGCGCTGACGGTGACTAGGCTGCGGTCCCTCGGCGCGAGTTCCGGCCTCAGCCAGAGATCTCGAAACAGGACATCCGTTGTGTACTGGACAAGACCGGGGGTGGTCTGACCGAATTGCTGCCCGACGCGCGTGGCCCGCTGCGCCTCTGCGGCCTCTTCGAGCGGTAGCTGAGGACCGGAAGCCGGAGGGAGCTGATTGGGTTCTATATTGCGGCTCTTGAATACGTCCTTCGCCGCTGAAACGGCGTCGATGGCGTTGGCCCAGCCAGTATAGAACGCAAGATGCGTGATAATCTCCGAGATCTCGACGGGTTTCACGCCATTGTCGAGCGCGAGATTGAGATAAAATGGTAGTTCGACCGTCTGATCGCGCGCGATCAGCCCGGCGATCGTGACGATGCTTCGGTCGCGCGGCGACATTCCTGGGCGCTTCCAGAGATCGCCGAGCACGACGCCCTTCGCATATTTTTCGAGGGCGGGCGCGACGGCACGAATGTCTTCGGTTGTGGGCATGGCTTTCAATCCTTCGATGGTTGTCTGTTGACCGTTGGCCGTGCCGGCGCCAATCAATATTGAAAGTACGGTAGCTGCGAGCAATCTCATTGCGGTTTTCCTCCGATGGTCACCGGGTATGCTATGAGCCATGACGCGACGAGCGCAGCGCAAAGCACGGTGATGGCGCTGACGAGAAACACGGCGTTCAGGCCGGCCCCTTTCGCGACCAACCCAAGTGCCGGGCTTGCGAGGCCCTGGGCCAGGTCGAGGAAGGCGGTGTAGGCTCCCATCGCAAGGCCGCGGCTCTGTGCCGGCACCCGACGGACCGCTTCGACGCCGAAGCCGGGATAGACCAGCGAAAATCCGAATCCAGTGAGAGCGGCCCCGATCAGCGCCAGTTCGGGACGAGCGGCCAGCCACATCAGCGCCTGTCCGGCAGTTTCGATCAGCACGCAGAACAGCGCGACCTTGGCGCCGCCAAACTTGTCAGCTGCATGGCTGAAGAAGACGCGCGCGAGGATGAATGCGACGGCGTAGGCGGTGTATGCGAGCCAGCCTTGCGTCCAGCCGCGATCGGCGAACAGCAACGCGGCGAACGTAGTCACAGCCCCAAACCCCACACTGCCCAACGCCGAGCCGAGACCCGGCCCCCACACCTTTCCAAACACATTGACGAACGATAAGCGGGCGTGCCGCACCGGCACGACAGCGGGAAGAGGCGCAATGAGCAGCAGCGGCGCCAAGGGCGCCACTGCCGTGACGAGCGCAATCGCTACAAACCCGAAGCCGGCGTAGAGCGCAGAGCCGACCGGCGCGCCGATCGCGAAGGCTGCGAACATCGCGCATCCCACCCAGGCGATGACCTTGCCGGTGTTTTGGGCATCGACGATCGCCAATCCCCAACTGACCGCGGCAGTGATGATGAAACTTTCCGCTCCCCCGAGTACGGCTCGCCCAAGCAGGAGCACCGCTACCGAGGCCTCCGGATCGCGGCGGATCAGGAGTGAGCACAAGTAAAGTAACCCGGACGCGGAGGCCGCGAGCAGACCCAGGGCGACCGCGCGTTTCGCGCCGCGACCGTCCGAATAGTGACCCGCCCACGGTCGCGCGATCAGCGATGCGGCGAACTGACTGCCGGCGACGAGACCGACCACGAACGTGCCGAACCCCAATCCGTCGTGAACGTACAACGGAAGCACAGGCATCGCGACACCGATGACGACAAAGCCGACGAAAACCACGCCCATGATCGGCAACAGCGACGCCGCAAACGGACGAGGATCGACAGTCTCTTGCATGGCTACAACGGACATCGCCGTTCCTGGGATTCGTCGCTTCGCGGCCGTCGTTCGGCCGCCGGTCAACTCTCAAGCTAAGCGCTTGGGGCTCCGGGGATTAGATGATAAAACTCAATTGGATTTATTGGAGCAGCCTATAAATGGAACGCGCCGACGCGAGCGATCTTATTGCCTTCCTGGCGGTGGCGCGGGAACGCAGTTTCACCCGGGCGGCGGCCCGGCTCGCGATTTCCCAGCCGACCTTGAGCCAGACCGTTCAGAGTCTGGAAGAGCGGCTGGGCGTCAGGCTGTTGAATCGCACGACGCGGAGCGTCACGCCGACGCAGGCCGGCGAGCGGTTACTGCTCACGATCGGGCCCAAGTTCGACGAAATGGACGTCGAACTCGGGGCGTTGAGCGAACTGCGCGAGAAGCCGGCCGGGACGATACGGATCACCGCGACCGAGTATGCCGCGCAGGCGATCCTCATGCCCGCCATGACCAAGATCACCCCGCTGTACCCGGACATCAAAGTCGAGGTGATGATCGACGTCGGCCTCACGAATATCGTGGCGGCGCAGTACGACGCCGGGATCCGGCCGGGCGAACTTGTGGCTAAGGACATGATCGCAGTTCGGGTCGGTCCGGACCTGCGCATGGCCGTGGTGGGCTCGCCGTCCTACTTCGAGTCCAGAAAGAGGCCGCGAACGCCACAGGATCTGACGCGGCACAACTGCGTCAACCTTCACCTGCCCACGCATGGCGGAAGCCTGTATGCGTGGGAGTTCGAGAGGGACGGGCGCGAACTCAATGTGCGCGCCGAAGGGCAACTCGTCTTCAACAGTTCCGGCGCCCTGCTGCACGCCGCGCTGCAGGGCCTCGGCCTTGCCTACCTGACCGATGGTCAGGTTCAGCCCTATTTGTCGAGCGGCGAGCTCGTCCGTGTGTTGGCGGACTGGTGTCCGCCGTTTTCCGGATACCACCTGTACTATCCCAGCCGGCGGCAAGCTTCGCCGGCGTTTTCGCTGTTAGTGGATGCCCTTCGCTATCGAGCGAAATAACGACGCTGAACTCTTTTGAAGAGTTGCGGTTCGTTACAGCGAAGAACCGTTGATTGTGTTTCGGCGCCCAAGTCGGGACCCCATACTGGCAGCCAGCAATCGATTGATTCAACTTAGAATTCAGCGCTTCGAGACGGGTCCCGTCGGCGCGGATCGGGACCCCTCTGACAGCATACTGCGCCCGGCGCGGCGAGGGTCCCTTTTCGATCAGGAATCACAACAGGCTGTTCATTGCGCACGCTCAATTCGCACAGTGACGGGTCCAGGTCGGTCAAAAATCGAAGCGTTACCGACCGCTTGTCCAAGGATGATGATGCCGGGCTGCGGGACTTGGCCGTCACGGTAATAGATAACAAAGTGATCCGAAGTCCAAAGCCCGAGCGTCCCCTTCGAGAAATGCGTTTGTCGCGCGACCTCCTTCAAAGGCGAAGGCAGGTTGCCGGTTTTTTCCTGACGCAAGTGATCCCGCATTTGGATCGTAACTGGCAATATGCGGAGGAGCGATCTGGCCGCGTCGTTGTCGGCCAATTCGGCAGTCACCTCGCCCCATTCAGAGGAAATTAGGATGCGTTCCTGTGCCATGAGTGTTCCCGTCAGTTCAAGGATAAAGACGATCGCCGCCAATATTGTCACGGGCATGTGGCGTGTTCTTGCGATCATCGGCCGCTTCTCCTCTCGATCGCGCTTCTTTAGCAGGCCAGAAAAGGATGCCGTCATGAGGTCGCTCATAAATCCCCGCATAGCACAGGCGTCCCCGCTTAACCGAGGGGAATGTCGTAGTGCTTCCAGTCACGTTACATCTGGCATTGCGGCAAGGTACTTGTCTAAGGTGATCGGATACTCGCGGACGCGCACGCCGGTCGCGTTGTAGACGGCGTTGGCCACCGCGGCCGCAACACCGGTCAGGCCTAGTTCGCCAATACCCTTTGCCTGCAGCGGAGACATAGTCGGATCTAATTCGTCGACAAAGATCACGTCCAGGTGTGGAACATCCGCATGGACCGGCACCTCGTAGCCCGCAAGATCATGATTCACAAAGAAGCCTAAACGGGTGTCGACGACCATTTCCTCCATCAGTGCCGCTCCTATTCCCATAGTCATGCCCCCGATCACCTGACTCCGGGCCGTCTTGGGATTGAGAATGCGGCCTGCCGCGCAAACCGCAAGCATGCGCCTGATCCGGATCTCGCCGGTGAAGGAATCGACTGCCACCTCGACGAAATGTGATCCGAATGTCTGCTGTGCAAACCGCTTCGACAGGTCGCCATACTCCATGAAGTCCTCGGCAAGGATGTCGCCTGACTGCGCGGCCGTCCCGAGCGGCACCGCGCGGTTGCCGGACCGCACCTCCCCGTCCGCGAAGACGACCTCCACCGAGTTGAAGCCGAGCTTTTGCGCGACAGCTTCGCGCAACTTGGCGCACGCCGCGTAGACTCCCGCGGTGACCGAAGGTGCGCCCTGCTGACCGCCCGATCCCGGCGTCTCCGGGAACGCGGAATCTCCGAGCTTGGCGACCACCTTGTCGATCGATACGCCCATCATTTCGGCGGCTGTCTGCGCGACGATCGTGTAGCTGCCGGTGCCGATATCGGTCATGTCCGTTTCCACCGTCACCACGCCGCCGCTGTCGAGCCGAACGCGCGCGCCTGACTTGCTGATCGGCGCCCCTCGGATCGCGCCTGCCACTCCCATGCCGACGAGCCAATGGCCTTCGCGCACCTTTCCGGGCGTAGCGTTTCGGCTACTCCAGCCGAATTTATCTGCTCCGGTCTCCAGACACTCGACAAAGCGGCGCGACGAGAATGGTCGTTCAGGTTTCTCGGGGTCGACTTGGGTGTCGTTGAGGATCCGAAAGCCGACCGGATCCATCCCCAGCTTCTCCGCCATTTCGTCCATCGCGATCTCAAGCGCCATCATACCCGGTGCTTCGCCCGGCGCACGCATCGCATTTCCTTCAGCCAGATCGAGTACAGCCAAACGTACACGTGTCATTCGGTTGGCGCCGGCGTAAAGCGCCCGAGTTGACAGCGTCGTCGGTTCAGTCCGACCANCTNGNAGATTGCCCGAGAGGCTTTCGTGGCCNATCGCGATGATCTTGCCGTCCGAAGTTGCGCCAATCTGAATGCGCTGGATGGTCGCCGGTCGATGGATCANNTTGTTGAACATCAACGGNCGCTGGAGTGCCAGCTTGACGGGCCTGCGGGCTGCGCGCGCTCCGAGCGCTGCCATGACAAGGTCGGACTGAGCCGTTCCCTTCCCGCCGAATCCGCCGCCGATATACGGTGATATGAGCCTGA
>NZ_AXAB01000069.1:0-27915 GCF_000472645.1 Bradyrhizobium sp. WSM2254
CGCCCTTATGACAATGATTGCCTACGCCTTCCTGCAAAATCGTCGCCTCGCATATGCGGGGCGGAAAAAAAAGAATCAACGGGCCTCCGCCCCAGCCAACCATGCCCGCCGTACGTCACGCCATCGTCGATCTCATCCTTCGGCCGCCGTCTCAGCAGTGCCCATATTGCCGAAAGCAAATCCTTGAAAAACAGTGGCGCAAACCAATTCTGCCAAAGTAGTGCTAGTTCAGCGCACCGTATGTCAGGTCGTCGAATACGGTGACACTGTCGGCCTTGGTCCACAAGCCGATCATGCCGGCGTCCCTGATCGATGCGTCCTCGACCTCGAACATCGGCCTGCCGTCATACGTTACCTTGAATAGCTTTCCCGCGAATTCGCAACGCAGGGAATGCCATTGACCTGATGGCACCGATACCTTGACGCCATAGCCGCCTTTCCGGCCGACGATATCGAGCGCGCTGCGAACACCCTTGATCGTCTTGTAGAGCACAACATTGTCTTCAAGCGCGTTGGCCCGCACGACGTAGTAATTGTCGGCATCCCTTGCGCGCCAGACAATACCGGCCGCACGATCCTCGGAGCCTGCGATCGCCTTGAACTTGACCTCGACGAATCCGTCCAGGATGCTGGTGCCGTTCGTGAGCGCCACTGGAAACGTCGCCTGACCGGATTGTTTCAGGACGTTCGGCTTGCTTGGCGCCGTCGACTCCACCTCGACCGTCCATTTGGGCCGGCCACGACCCGTCATCGTCAGAGTCCAGCCTTCGGGCGCTGCGCCGGTTGCTGCGCTGTCAAAATTTACAGTCTCTGCCATCGCGCTTCCTTCCACCAACAATAGGAACAACGCCGCCGCCAAGAGCGCTACGCTCATTTCTTGCACGACGCCTAAGCTTCCCGCCTGTATTGATCGTACAGTGCTGCAGCGTTGTCCCATTTGATCGCTTCCATGTAGATGTCGACATACTTCGCGGCCGCGGCGCCATAATCCATGTGATAGGCGTGCTCATACATGTCGAGCACGAGCACGGGGCGTCCGCCGGCCAGCGTCGTCGTGTGGTCGGCGGCCCACTGATTGACCAGCCGCTTGTCGCGCGGCGAGTAGGAAAGAATCACCCAGCCGGAGCCGCCGCCTTCGGCCTTGCCCATGGCGGAGAACTCCGCGCGCCACCGCTCCATGCTGCCGAAATCGCGCGCGATCGCGTCGGCAAGTGCTGTGCTCGGCTTGCCGGCACCGCCGAGCCCGTCGAAATAGATTTCATGGAGGATCATCGAGTTTGACGCGACGAGTTCCTCGCGCTTCAGGCCGTTGATGACGAAGTTCGGAGCTTTCGCGAAGTCGAGCTCGGCGAGTTGCGTTCCGATCGCGTTGAGCCGCTTTACGGCGCCGACATAGTTGTTCTCGTAGTGGCTGACGAGCACCTTCTCCGAGATGCCGGCGATGGATTTCGGATCGAACGGCATCGGCTTGGGCTGGTATGTCATTGGCTTGGCTCCTGTTGGCTGATTGGCTTGCGCAAGGGCTTGCGTCCCCGCGAGTATTGCGGTCGATGCCGCGGCGGCCCCCACGCCCCTGATGAAGTCTCGGCGGTCGGTATTCGTGGTCATGGAGTCCTCCACTTGATCGTCGTCCCCAACGTGCCCCGTGTGCTCGCTAGCTCCTGGTGCTCGCCGTCTTGTCGCGTGCGCAAATAGACCGCGCGGTCCTCGTCGATACGAACATCGACGAGGGCCGGCGCGCTGGCGGCACCAATTGACGGGACAATTTCTGTGATGAGGTCGAGATGAAAGAAGACATGCAGCGTCCTTGGTGACCAGGACGCGATACTTGGGCATGTCGCCTCGCGGGGAGATCGCAAATCCCCGTGCCCCGAATTAAACGCCTGCCGGCGGCAGTGTCAATCTGCTGCGCGAGGTCGACGGGGTGACGATTTCTTGAAGAAGGTTCCGACCTTGTCGCGCACCGGGCCGTTTCGGTATTGTCCGTTCGCCTTGCGCAAAGATCCCAAAGGAGCGAGCCAGTGCCCCTCAAAGCCGTCGTCTTCGACGCCTACGGAACGCTCTACGACATCCAGTCGGTCGCGGAGACCACCGAAGACGCGTTTCCGGGCTATGGCGAGATCATCACGCAGGTCTGGCGGATCAAGCAGCTTGAATACACCTGGTTGCGCTCGCTGATGCGGCGCTACCAGGATTTCGCCACTGTGACGCGCGACTCGCTGGCCTATACGCTGCGCGTGCTCGGGCTCGCTTACGAGAGCGAGGCGTTCGAGCGCGTCATCGAGAAGTATCTGCATCTCGATCTCTATCCGGACGCGGCAGCAGCGCTTGCGGCGCTGAAGCCGCGCAAGCTCGCCATTCTCTCCAATGGCAGCCCGGAGATGCTCGATGCGCTCGTGCGCAACTCCGGTCTCGACCGCCTGCTCGATGCCACCATCAGCGTCGATGCCAGGAAGATCTTCAAGCCGAGCCCGGAGGCCTATGAGCTGATCGGCGAGGTGCTCGGCACCGCGCCTGACGAGGTGCTATTCGTCTCCTCCAATCCCTGGGATGCTGCGGGTGCAAAGGCGTTCGGGCTGAACGTCGCCTGGATCGAACGGGTGACGCCCGAGGCGATGGCGCTGGCTTGCGTCGAGACCGAACTCGTGGCACCGCTGACGATGTTCAAGGCGATCCGCACCCAGATGGACGAGCTTGGCTTTGCGCCGGATCATCGCGTCCGTTCGCTTTCGGAGCTGCCCGGGATCATCTAAAGATGCCCCGGGGATCATCTAGGGATGACCCGGGGATCGCCGCCCGCCCGTAAGTCCTCGATGAGCTGACTGGAATGAGCCTGGAATCCGTTCGCGCCTTCTTCGCCGAGAGAGCCCCCGACATCACCGTCATGGAATCCCCGATCAGCTCGGCAACCGTGCCGCTGGCCGCCGAAGCCTATGGCGTCGAGCCCGGCATGATCGCCAAGACGCTGTCCTTGCGCGTCGGCGAGCGCGTGATCCTGATCGTCGCGGCCGGCACCTCGCGGATGGACAACAAGAAGGTGAAGGCGCAGTTCGGCGGCAAGCCGAAGATGCTGGGGCTGGAAGAGGTCGCAGAGATCACCGGTCACGAGGTCGGCGGCGTCTGCCCGTTCGGACTGAAATCGCCGCTGCCGGTTTATTGCGACGTGTCGCTGAAGGCATTCGACGTGGTGGTGCCGGCGGCAGGCTCGACCCACAGCGCCGTACGCATCACGCCCGACCGCATGGCCGAGCTGACCGCGGCCGAATGGGTCGATGTCTGCGAGCACAGGCCGTAACTCGGGCACGTGTACACTTTGATAGCGCTGTTAGCGGTAGCGCCAACTGAAGCGATGAGCCAACAATGCTTATGTGGCGACAGGTCCGAAGTTCAGGTGACCTCACATCTAGCCGCCCCAGCCGCAATAGGGACGGCAGCGATAGCCTACACGATGCGAATGGCCCCAGTGCCAGCGCCCCCAGCCGAAACGCGCTTGCACCAGGTCGCCCTCCTGCACCATCGACTTGGCGGCGCCGGACAAAGGAGTGGCCGGAGCAGCCATTGCAGGTACGCCGAGCAATATCGCGCCAATCACGAAAAGTGCAGCAGGAATTTTGGTCATGGACATGACCTTCCTCCGATCCACAGCTTCCGATCACAATCAACTTGGCTGACGGCAATTCGTTGCACGGTTATGACGGTTTCGGGACGGGACGGCCGGTCGCTGAACCGCGATGGCGCCAGATGTGACGCCTGATGCATTTGCCGGTCAGGGAGGCTAATGTAGGAACCATGACCGACGACAAGGTGAAACGACGACTGACCACCGTGCTGTGCGCTGATGTGTACGGCTATTCCCGCCTCATGGAGGCAGACGAGACGAGAACGCTGGAGGCGCTCCGCCGCTACCGCACGGCCATTGCGCGATTGGTCGAGCGTCATGACGGCCGCATCGTCAATACCTGGGGCGATGCCGTGATCGCCGAGTTCGCCAGCGTCGTCGAGGCCGTGCAATGCGCGGTCGAGATTCAGCAGGAAATTTTCAATCAGAATTCGGACCCGCCTGATGCGAGCCCGATGCGGTTTCGCATCGGCATCAACCTCGGCGATGTGATGGTGGACGGCTCCGACATCTATGGCGACGGGGTCAATATCGCCTCGCGGCTGCAAGAACTCGCAGAACCCGGCGGCGTCGTGATCTCGAGCTCCGTCTACGATCAGGTGCACAACAAATTATCCGTTGGCTTCGACTGTCTCGGCCAGCGCCCCATGAAGAACATTGCGCCCCTGACCAGCTATCGGTTGACCTTGGGCGGCCGGACCGCCGGGCAAGGGAGCTTCCCGATCGCGGAAAGCCCAACTCCCCGAGAGACGGCTCGTGCTCCGCGGACTGGCGACAGGCACGAGCCATCCTCATGGACGCAAGTCGCGTCGGATTGGCTCGCGAAGCTGCCCCGCCCGGTTGCAGCTGCCCTCACGGTCTCGGCCTTTCTGATTCTGATCAATGTTTTCACGAGCCATAAGATCTGGTTCCATTGGCCAGTCGCAGCCATTCTCTTCGGTGTCGCCTTGCGGATGGCGCTTCGAGATCGACCTGAATCGGACCGCAAGGGAGAGCGCTGAACGAGGCGGCACGACCGCATCTTCGCGCCTACCGCTGCATCCAGGGAGCGCTAGTCGTCGTCATCGTAAGGCCGCGGCTGCGCCTGCGGAGGTGGCGGCACAGCATTGTAGCGCGGTGGCGGCGCGGCCCGCCCTCGCGGGGCCGGCTGCTGCGGCGGCATCTGATTGTTGGACTGGAACACCGCACGGCAGCCGCTGGAGAGTTGCGGCGTGTTCTGCTGCAAGCAGGCTGTGATGCGGCTCACATCCGGAATCTGGTCGCTGCACAGGCGCCACACATCGGGTGTGCAGGCCATCTGCTGTTCCATGGTTCCGCGATATTCTTCGGCGAATGCTGCGCCTTGCGCGACGATGCCGCCAATCGCGAGCGCTACACCCAGCGCAATCCGCTCTGTTCGCATGTCTCGATTCCTTCTCGATTCCCTCGAATTCTCTTCAATCAATGAGACGCGAGCTGGTTCTGGACCAACAAAAAAATGTGAAAGCGGCGTTGGAATCTTGTTCGATTTTGCCGATCTTCACCGCTGCGATTGGCCGCGATGCGGCGACGCAACCTCCCGCGCCGCGGTTTGCGCCACGAGATCAAGGACGGACCAAAAACGTCCTTCCGACTACGGCTTGTCGCCCGTTTCCGCGTGCCGCGCTTTCGCGTCCAGCGGCGTCATGCCGAAACGGCGCCGAAATGTCCGGTGAAAATACGAGACGTCGTTGAAGCCGGAGAGATGGGCGATGTCGCTGACCTTGGCCGTCCGGTGCCTCGGATCGCGCAGCAGCCGTGCCGCCCGCAATAGCCGCTGCTCCAGCACGAACTCCGAGAACGTGACGCCGCTCCGCTCGAACAGCAATTGAATGGTGCGTGGGCTGGCGCGATGGCGCCGCGCGAGGTCGGCGAGCGTGAGGCTGCCTTCGCCGAGCCGCGCCACGATGTCGGCCTTGATGGCTTTCAGCCGAGCCGCTGCGAAGCCGCGCTCTTTCGCCTGTTCGGTGGCGTCGCGCCTGCCGCCGAGCACCAGCACCATCAAATCCATCAGGTGTTGCGAAACGGCGTGCTGCGCCAGTGCATCGAGTCCCGGGGCGTGCTGAACCGCGAAGTCGTAATATCGATGCAGCAGCGCAGTGAGCGCTGGGTTGTGATCGAGCGGCCGCGCGACGCTGTCTTCGGCATCGGGGCAATAAGACAGCAGCGTCTTGCGGTCGAACAAAGCGGCCTTGTTGCCGCCCTCCTCGAGCTGCGAGACGAATGCGCCCTTGATGGAGGCGTCGATGAGGCTGATGCCCAGCGGCGCGACTTCGAGCGCGCGACGGCCCATGACCGCATGCAACGGCGAATCCGGCGCCATCAGCAATGCCAGATTGTCGCTGGCGTTGAGCGTCATAAATCTGATCGGCGTACCGCTGCAGGAGGATATCGTTGCCTGCGGCAACATCAGCGCTTTGACGTCACAGTGAAAAGAGCCGTCGGACAAAGGCGAAAGATCGGCTGCCATCACGCGGCGGCAAAACTCCTCCCGCCACATCTCATAGGCCGGCCCATGCGGCTCGCCGGCATAGCCGAGGCGCGGCGCGCCATGGATCGATTGGTCATCGGCCGCCATAGGCGCGCGTCTCCAGGCTGGTGTAGCGGAATACCAATATCGTGGTGGCGGCTGCGCGCAACGCACCGCACGCAAGGTTTCGCGCCGGGCCATCGAGCTTTGCGCCTCTGTCCATTTGCTGCGTCAACCCGCCGCGCCGCCGGCCTAGCCGTGCGTGGCATCGCCGCAACAGCCCGGCGCAAACCGGCGTGCTTGCGCCTTCAGCCATAATGCGTTTCGCATGGCTCCAAGAAGGGCCGCGCCGTTCCCGCTAGCAGTTCGGAGACTGCTACAAGGGAATTGTCGATGCCGATTGGAATACAGACCCGCGCGCAAGACGCCGTGACGGCGACCGTCCTGCGCAACGGGCTGCTCGTCACCACGGCGCTGGCGCCGATCATGCTCGGGGGACTGCTCTCGCTGGCACCCGATCCGGCGTTCGCAGCCTGCACCGTGGCCGGCACCGGCGTCATCGGCGCGCTCAATTCGGGCGACGTTGCGACCTGCACCGGCCCCGGCAACACCAACCACATCAACGCCACCGGCGGCAGCAACGTCACGGTCAATATCGGCGATGGTACGTTGACATCGCTCCTGCCCGGCGCCGGAATTCCCGCGATCGTTTACGACAGCACGTCGAATTCGAATGTGACCATAAATAACCAGGCCACGGTCTCCACCTATAGCGGAGCCGTCCTCCTGTCCAACGGCTCGAACAACAACAATGTGACGATCGCGGCCGGTGCGATTGCTGAGGGCACAGGCAACGCCGAAGCGGCGGTCGTCATCGACAATTCGAACGGTAATCTCGTCAACATTCGCGGGACGGCAGTCGGCACCGGAGCAAACACGACGGGCCTCCGAATAGGCGGGAACGCCAATGTCGTCACTGTTTATCAGGGCGGATCCATCGGTGGCGGCCATACCGGCGTGCAATTCATTACCGGCGGCAACACCCTCATCAATGCCGGCACGATCTCCGGCGGCTTCTTCATCGCCATCCAGGGCTCTTCCGGCACCGACACTATCCTCAATTCCGGAACCATCTCGGGCGGCGGCAGCGGAGCGATCGACCTGTTCGGGGGCGATGACGTGCTCACCCTCGCCCCCGGCTCGACGATCACCGGGTTTGTGTTCGGGGGCACCGGTACCGACACGCTGAGATTCGGCGGCAATGGCAGCGCCACGTTCGACCTCGGCACTCTTGGCGGCGGTGTGCAATATCTCGAGTTCGAGCAGCTCGCCAAGGTCGGCTCCTCGGTCTGGACGCTGACCGGCACCACCGCCTTCAACGGCGCGATGACGGTGGACGCAGGCGGCCTGATCGTGAACGGCACCTTGCCTTCGGTGGTTACCGTCAACGGCGGCTATCTCGGCGGCACCGGCACGGTTGGCGGCATCGTCGTCAACAATGGCGGCATGGTCGCAACAGGCAATTCGATCGGGACCCTCAATGTCAGCGGCAATGTCACCTTCAATGCCGGCTCGACCTTTCAGGTCGAGATCAATGCCGGCGGCCAGTCCGACAAGATCGCCGCAACCGGCACCGCAACCCTCAATGGCGGCACGGTGCAGATCGTGCCGCTCGGCGCGGGCTTTCTCGCCAACACCCAATACACGATCCTCACCGCGACCGGCGGCGTCACCGGCACGTTCGCGACGCTCACGACCTCGGGCAGCCCGCTGGTCTCGGGGCAGCTCAGCTACGACGCCAACAATGTCTACTTCCTTCTGCAACAGATCGGCGGCTTCGGCACGCTGTCGGGCCTGACACCGAACCAGGCCGCGGTAGCCGGCGCGCTGGATCAGGCGCAGTCCGGCGGCGCGTCGGGACCACTCGGCACCGCGATCAACACGCTCGCCGTGCTCAATGCATCGGGCATCAAGGCCGGTCTCGACGATCTCGCCGGGCAAATCCACGCCGATGGTCGCCGCTTCACCACCGACCAGGCCGATGCGTTCCAGGGCTTCATGTGGAACGCCGGCACGCAATCGCGCGGCGAGACCCTGCGCATGTCGGTGTCCTCCTACGCCGCGGAGCCGGCCGACCCGATCGGCAAGGCGCCCGGCGCGCGCCGCGCCCGCGCAGAGCGTATGGTTTGGCGGTTACGGCAATTGGGACAAGGTGGCAGCGACCGACATCGCCTTCGGAACAAATGCAAGCGTCGGCGGAGCCGCGCTCGGCGTCGATCTGTGGCGCACGACGGGCCTCATCGCAGGTCTCGCGGTCGGCGCCTCGACCGGAAAGCTGCGGACGGCGGGCCGCGCCGACAGCATCGAGGCCAATGCCGGCCATGGCGGCTTCTACGCGCGTGGCGAGAGCGGCGGATTCAATCTCGCATCCGCGATCAGCTATTCCTTCGCGGCGCTCGAATCCTCGCGCACGATCTCGTTCCTGGGAGAAACCGCGACCGGCTCCTCGCATACCCACACCTTTGCCGCATCGCTCGGCATCGCGCGGCCGTTCGACGTCGGACGGGGTGTGACAGCCGAGCCGTTCGCCAAGGCCGACTGGTATGCGACGCGCCAGAACGGCTTTTCCGAGACCGGCGCACCCGGCGTGAATCAGGTGGTGCGAGCCGGCGGCTTCGACACCGCCTATGGCACGGCCGGTCTACGGGCGCTTTGCGACACCATGATGCCGAACGGTCGCGCGGCGGAGTTCGGCGCGACACTTGCCATACGCCACGAGTTTTCCGGCAATGCGCCATCCATGACCGCGGCCTTCGACGGCGCGCCGGGCATTCCGATCGCGATCACGGGCGTCGGACGGGCCCGCACGGCGGCACTCACCGGTGCCGAGATCCGGTGGGATCTCACTGCCGCGACGTCGTTCAAGGCCTCCTATGAGGGCGCGTTCGCACCGGGTCTCGACCGGCACACCTTGCGGGGCACGGTCCGCAGCGAATTCTGAGCCGGGCCCCTACTCCACCCGGCCGATCTTCTTCACCGCCGTGATCAGGCGCGCGCTATCGTCGGCGACGAAACGCGAGAACTCCGGCGCGTCCTGATAGGCGACGAGACTGCCTGAGGTGTCGAAGGCCTTGAGGACGTCCGGACTCGTCATCACCTGCGCCATGGCCTCGCGCAGCCGGGTCGCGATCGGCGCAGGAAGAGAGCTCGGTGCAAAGAGCCCGGCCCAGATGTACATCTCGACATCCTTGTAGCCGAGCTCCTGGAAGGTCGGCACGTCGGGGAAGCTCGCGATGCGTCGCGCGCCGCAATTGCCGAGCACGCGCAGCTTGCCGTCATCGACCTGCGGCTTCAGCGTGCCGGGCGCGGCGGCGATCGCCTGCACGGTGCCGCTGAGCAACGCGGTGAGCGCGGGACCCGCGCCGCGGAACGGCACATGCAGCAACTTGATGCCGGCGCTGTTCGCAAACATCTCCATCGCCACATGCAGCGTGCCGTAAGGTCCGGACGAGCCATAGGTGATCTGGCCCGGCCGCTTCTTCGCGTCCTCGATGAAATCCTGCGCAGTCTTCCATGGCGCCGAGGCCGGCACCGCGAGCAGCGTGGGATCGGCGAGCACGCGCGCAATCGGCATGAACTGCGAGACCTCATAGGCGACGGGACGGTCGAACAGCCGGTCGGCCTCCGGCAGCACCGCGAGCGACGAAAGGGTCATCAGCAGCGTGTAACCATCAGGCTCGGCGCGCGCCGCCGCGGCATTGCCGACCGATCCACCGCCGCCTCCGGCGCGGTTGTCGACGATCACGGGCTTGCCAAGGATCCGCTCCAGCGCCATGGCCACGGGGCGCGCGGCGAGATCGGCCTGGCCGCCGGCCGGAAACGGCACGATCATGGTGATGTTGCGGGCCGGATAGCTCTGCGCGAACGCATGATCCGGTGACGCAGCCCGCAACAACGGCAATGCGGCGGCCGCGCGCAAGAGATCGCGTCGATCCATGATGGTCCCTCCCCTCGATCTTCTTTGTTTCGCAGCTAGCCTAGCGCGGCGATCGGCAGGAACAAGACGTTTACGAAGGGTTAACCATGTCCGGTCCGGCCCGGAACGCATGCCTGGGTCCGCTGTTGCCCTCCCAGGGAGTGAGTGATGCGCAATCTTCGGACCATTGATGTCGCGTTGGACGAGATGCTGGTGAATCTCGCTGCGATCGTGCTGCGGCTGTCAAAGCCCGAGGTGACGCGAACCCCGGAAGCGCGGCGCGCCTTGGCGCAATCGGTCCACCAATACGCAGTCTGCGCGGCACACTCGACGGATCCGCGCGTCCACGAATTGAAATCGGAGCTGGAAAAGACACTGAGGCCGAACTTGCGAATTGTCGCAAACAACGGCGTGAAGGTGTCTTAGCGAGATCCCGTAGTAGGGTGGGCAAAGGCGCAAAGCGCCGTGCCCACCTTCATTCGCCAAAATGCCCAGCGATGTCCCGCGTGTCCCCTCCCCAATCTGCGGGCAGGACACCTTGGTCGACGTAACGATGAAAGCTGCTGTACGACCAATCGCCGACGCGACTAACGAGCCCGTGCTTCACAGGGTTGAAGTGTATGTAATCAACATGGCGCTCCAAGTCGGCGTCATTGCGAATTGCGTGCTCCCAGTAGCGACGTTGCCAAATGCCCTTCTCGCGCTTCTTCAATTTGCTTGCCGAACGCGCTTGAACCTCCAAGCCTCGCGAAAAGCCACCTTTGATCAAATTCCATCGAGACGAAAAATCGGCATCATCCTCCGGCAGCGCCCAGATCGCGTGCAGGTGGTCGGGCAAAATGCAGATTGCGACGGTCTCGAACGGTCGGCGCTGTAACACCGTTCGGTATATTCGCCTCAGGCGATCAATCTGGTCCACGAGCAGAGTGCTTGACCGATCGGCGAGCACGACGGTGAAGAAGAACATTTCGCCTTGCGCTCGTCGGTATTGAGACATTTGCGATCCCCTGGCGCAAATTTGGTGGGCACGCTACGCTTTGCCCACCCTACAATAGTCATCCGGCTTTCCCGCCTTTCCTCACTCGCCGCTTGCAGGTGCCAGGCAGTTTTGCCGCGAGAAAATCGCCGAGGGCTTCGACGCGCGCGGGGCGCGGGCCGCCGGGTGGCGTCACCAGGTGCACGGCGCCTTCGGCCTGCTTCCAGTCCTTCAGGATCACCTCGACCTCGCCGGAGGAGATGGCCTCGCCGACGATGAATTCGGGAAGCTCGGCGATGCCGAGGCCGGCGATCAGCGCCGGCATCACCGCTTCGCCGTTGTTGACGCGAAGCTGCCCGCCCGGGCGCACGCTCGCCTGCTCGCCGGCGGAATTGGTGTAGTGCCAGACGTTGGGCGTGGAGAGATAGGCGTAGCTGAAGCATTTGTGCTCGGCCAGATGCATCGGATGCGTCGGCCGGCCGTGGCGCTTGAGGTAGGACGGCGCCGCCACCGTGAACCGCGGCATGGTGAACAGCCGGCGTGCGATCAGCGAGGAATCCGGCAGCCGCGCGATCCGCACCGCCATGTCGAAGCCCTCGCCGATCAGGTCGATGGTCGCATCGCTCAGATGCAGATCGACCGAGACCTCCGGATAGGTTTCGAAGAACTCCGGCAGCAGCGGCGCCACCGCCTTGATCCCGAACGTCATGGGCACGGCGAGCCGCACCAGGCCGCGCGGCGCCACCGATTGTGCCAGCGCCTCGTTCTCCGCCGCCTCGCCGTCGACCAGCAGGCGCGTCGCCCGTTCGGCGAGCTTGTGCCCGGCATCGGTCAGCGCGAGCCGGCGCGAGGTGCGGTTGAACAGTCGGGCGCCGAGCCGCTCCTCCAGCCGGGTGACGGCCTTCGACACCGTCGCCTTGGACATCGCGAGCTCGCTCGCGGCTCCCGCAAACGACCGTAATTCCACGACTTTTGCGAAAATCGCGAGCGCCTCGAAATCGGGGAGTTTTGCCATGGGGCCGGTCCAATCGGGCTATTTAGGAAACAATGTGTTTCAACAGTTTCTATTTTTATACCACAGGCGGAGGCTTATCCAAGGGTCATCAGAAATTCAGGAATGGAGAAATCCAATGACCAAGAAGCTCTCAGGCAAGGTTGCCCTCGTCACCGGCGGTTCGCGCGGCATCGGCGCAGCCTCTGCCCGCGCGCTCGCCGATGAAGGCGCGGATGTCGCCATCAGCTATGTCGCCTCGCCCGACAAGGCTGAGGCCGTCGTCACTGAGCTGAAGGCCAGGGGCGTCAAGGCCCGTGCCTTCAAGGCCGACCAGGCCTCGGCCAAGGACGTCACGAAGCTCGTCAACGACGTCGCCAAGGAATTCGGCCATCTCGACATCCTCATCAACAATGCCGGCGTCGCCGCCGGTGGTGCGACCGACGATGCCAATGCCGACACTGGCGCGCTGGAACGGCAGGATCAGGTCAACGTGCACGGCGTGATCGCGGCGATCCGCGCCGCCTCGCAGTTGATGGGCGAAGGCGGTCGCATCGTCACGGTCGGCTCGATGCTGGCCGACCGCGCCTCATTCCCCGGCCTTGCCGACTACGTCGCCACCAAGGCGGCCGTGGTCGGCTACACCAAGGGCGCGGCGCGCGACCTCGGCCCGCGCGGCATCACCGTCAACGTCGTGCAGCCCGGCTCGATCAACACCGACATGAACCCGGACGACGACCGCGACTTCGCGGAAGCCCAGCGCAAGCAGCACGCGCTCCAGCGCTTCGGCCGCCCCGAGGAAGTCGCCGCCGGCGTGGTCTTCCTCGCAAGCCCGGAGGCCTCCTTCGTCACCGGCACCGTGCTCAATGTCGACGGCGGGTTCGGCGCCTGAGCAAGGCGCCACCCGCTCAACCCAAGGAATTACGCACATGATCGAACTCAGACCTTTCGCGAAGCTCGGCGGCGCCGATCACGGCTGGCTCAAGGCCAAGCATCACTTCTCCTTCGCAAGCCATTACGACCCGGACAACATGGGTCACGGTGCCTTGCGGGTGTGGAACGACGACGAGATCGCGCCGAACACCGGCTTTCCCGCCCATCCCCACGCCAACATGGAAATCATCACCTATGTGCGCGAAGGCGCGATCACCCATCAGGACAGCCTCGGCAACGAGGGACGCACCGAGGCGGGCGACGTGCAGGTCATGAGCGCCGGCAGCGGCATCCGCCATTCCGAGTACAATCTCGAGCCGAGCAAGACCCGGATCTTCCAGATCTGGATCGAGCCTGTGACGCGCGGCGGACAGCCGACCTGGGGCTCGAAGCCGTTCCCGAAGGCAGACCGCTCCGGCAAGCTCGTCACCATCGCGAGCGGTTTCGAGGACGACGCGGACGCACTGCCGATCCGCGCCGATGCGCGGGTGCTCGCCACCACGCTGAAGGCCGGCGAGAGCGCGGAGTACGAGCCGCAGAAGTCGCGGCATCTTTATCTGGTGCCCGCGGCGGGCTCAGTCGAGATCAACGGCGTGCGCGTCAACGCCCGTGACGGCGCCGCGATCCGCGACGAGAGCACGCTGAAGATCACCGCCCTGGAGGATTCAGAGCTCGTGCTCGTCGACGCGGCGTAAAGCCCCACACACCAACTCGTCATGCCCGGCCTTGAGCCGGGCATCCATCGCCTTCGCATAAAGCTTTTCGAAGAGCGATGGGTTGCCGGGTCAAGCCCGGCAACGACACCGAACAGAACAACTCACTTCATCATCACCGGAGACCACCATGACCAAAGTTCTCGTCCTGTATTATTCCGCCTACGGCCACATCGAAGCGATGGCCAATGCCGTTGCCGAAGGCGCGCGCGAAGCCGGCGTCACCGTCGACATCAAGCGCGTGCCCGAGCTGGTTCCGGCCGAAGTCGCGAAAGCCTCCTATTACAAAGTCGACCAGGCCGCGCCGATTGCCAAGATCGAGGACCTCACCAATTACGACGCGATCATCGTCGGCACCGGCACCCGTTTCGGCCGGATGGCCTCGCAGATGGCCAACTTCCTCGACCAGGCCGGCGGGCTCTGGGCCAAGGGCGCGCTGCACGGCAAGGTCGGCGGCGCCTTCACGTCCAGCGCGACCCAGCATGGCGGCCAGGAGACGACGCTGTTCTCGATCATCACCAACCTCCTGCATTTCGGCATGGTCGTGGTCGGCATGAACTACGGCTTCGCCGGCCAGATGAAGCTCGACGAGGTCACCGGCGGCGCGCCCTACGGCGCCACCACGATCACCGGCGGTGACGGCAGCCGCCAGCCCAGCGCCAACGAGCTCGCCGGCGCGCGCTATCAGGGGCGCCAGATCGCGGAGACCGCCAAGAAACTGCACGGCTGAGCCTCGCAGTTAAGCTTTACGATCGACTGCATGGCTGATGCGACGCGGGCGGCATTCTCATTCGGGAATGCCGCCCCATCTCTGTGGGCACGATACTTGACCAAAAGCGAAACGAATGGCTTTCGAACTCTTGTTGATAGCGCAGATGATCCGCAGGCCCGCGCAGGCGCTGGCGCGCCGCTGGTATTGCCGCAGCCTGTTCCGCGCCTCGCGCGGCCGGTTGCAGTGCGCCGGGTGCACGCGGTCGTAAGGCGCGCGTAACCCGCTAGGCCTGCGTCACGTCGGCGTGGGACGGAGTAGGATCTGTAAGGACAGGCGCAGGCGCCGTCGACAGCCACCAGCCCTCACCGGCGAACCAGCATGTCTGATCCGGAGCGCCTTCTCTCCGCAACGACTGCACGCTCTCCCATCCTCTCGCGAACGCGTCGGCCAATCGCCGGCCGGCGTCCGCATCCTGCAATCCCGCGCAACCGATGAACTGGGCACGGCTGAGGAATTTCGCCGGCCAGCTCACGCCGTCGTCCGGGTGCGTGATCATCAGCATGCCGCCGAGCATGCCTTCGGGCGCGAGCGGAAACACCAGCCGCCCGCCGGGCCGCAGCGCATCGAGCCATTCGGCGGCCGGCTGCGCCGCGCCCGCGCAGACATAGATCACGTCGGCTTTGGGCAGATCGGACGCGATGCCCGAACGGTCGCGCACATCCGCATGGGCGATGTCCTTCAGATTCGCGCGCGCGAGCCCTGCCAGACGTTCGTCGATCTCATAGGCATGGACGCGGCCGCCGGGTCCGACGAGATGCGCGAGGATCGCGGTGTAATAGCCGCTGCCCGCGCCGATCTGGATCACGGTCTCGCCTTCCCTGACGGCGCAGCCGCTGAGCCAATAAGCGTGCGCACCGGGCATCCCGATATTGAGGCCACGCGTGCTGTCGAGCGCCAGCAGCGTATTCTGATAGAGGAACGCGGGATCATCATCGGGCGTCACGACATAGGGGTGGCCGCCGAGAGCGATCGACCACGGCCCGGGCCCGGCGAAAGGCTCGCGCCTCACGGTCCGAAAGGCCTCCTCGATACGGGGATCCGCGGTCTTCGCCGCGGCGCAGATCAACTGCGCAAAGAATGCGCGGTATTTTGCCGAACGATCTTCCATGTCGCCTCCGGGGAACAGAGGCGACGATAACACAACGCGCGCGATAATCGGAAGCTCTGCGCAATCGAGGGCTTTGTGACGGCGCCGTGACCTGTCGATCGCGCGGGCCGCGCCTCAACCGCGCTCGGCTTTCTTCCTGACAAGTTCGCGACCGATCGGCCGCGCCGGTTCGCTCCGCAGCACCAGCGAGGTCGTGACGGCACCGAAGCCGGCAATACGATCCACGATCGTCTCGAGATCTTCCGGCGCCGGAACCAGCACCTTCAGCACGAAGCAGTCATCGCCGGTCACGCGGTGGACTTCGACGATGTGGGGAATCTCGCTGAACCGTTTGAGGCAGGTCTTGATGTGCTCATGCGAGGTGCGCAGGCGCACCAGCGCCATCAGGCCGAGCCCGAGGGCGCGCGGGTTGATGCGGGCGCCGTAGCCTTCGATGATCCCGGCTTCCTCGAGCCGCTTGACGCGTTCGGAGACGGCCGGCTGGGACAGCCCGACGGAACGGCCAAGCTCGGACAGCGGCACGCGTGCATTGGCTTGCAGCGCCTCCAGGATCTTCAAGTCCTTGGCATCGATGCTCCCGAAACGATCCAACAAAATTCTCCATTCCGCCTTGAGATCATCGGCAGACGGTCGATTCCGCCGATGACTTGCCATGTGATGCAGGACCGGGATCGGCCACACTGCAGCGTCACCTCAGATATCACGGGACGATCATGCACGACATCATCACATTGCCCGGTCTCGGCGGCTCCGGAAGCCCCCATTGGCAGACACTCTGGGAGCGCGCCGACACGCGCTTCACCCGATTTCAACCGGCGAGCTGGGACCAGCCCGACCTCCATGACTGGGAGCAATCCCTGGAGCGAGCAGTCGGGCACTGCGCGAAGCCGCCTGTGCTGGTTGCACACAGCCTTGCCTGCCTGCTGGTGGTGCACTGGGCCGCTCGCTTCCCATCCGCGATTGCGGGCGCGTTTCTGGTCGCGGTCCCCGATCCGGACGGCGCCAATTTCCCCTCGGAAGCCGCCTCGTTCAAGCCGGTCCCGGACCGTACGCTGCGCTTTCCCTCGCTCATCATCGCCAGCACGAATGATCCCTATGGCGAGTTCGAGGTGACGCAGCGACGGGCGCGCGCCTGGCAATCCGGCTTGATCGTGCCGGGCGCCCTCGGTCACATCAATGCGTCGAGCGGGCTCGGCGACTGGCCGCAGGGGCGCGCGTTGCTGGGTGCCTTCTGCGCAGGCCTTTCGAGATGATGAGCGAACAGGGGGCGCCTGTCAGCGCGTGCCCTTGCCGATCGCCCGCGCCGCGACGGCGGCGAGCCTGGGGTGGCGGCGCAGGCCCTGCGCAGCATGGTCGCGCCACGCGTAAGGAGCGCCACGCCAGGACAGCGCGACGCTGACGTCGGTCAACGGCACCGGCTCGGCGCCGAAGCGGCGCTTGTAGTCCTGGTTGCCGATGCTGAGATCGAAACGGCGCACGCCCTGTGCATGCAGCGCCGCCATGGTGCGCTCGGTGACGAGCAGCCCCGGCGAGCAGCTCGACCATGCATCGCCGGCGTGGCTGATGCGCAGCAGGAAATAGGTCGCGCCATGCCTGACGCCGAGCGTGGTGGCAACGACGCCCTCGTCGCACACCAGCGCCGAGACGACGGCATAGCCATCCGCAACGCCCTGGCGCGCGACCTCGCGATAGAATCGGGCATGCGTGTCGTCGTTGAGGACGAACCGCGAGCCGAGCTTGCGCATGCGCGCCTGCTGCTGGGCATCCATCACGTCCAGCAGCTCATGCGCGCGCGTGACATCCGCGGCGATCTCGAAGCGCGCGCCGGCATAGCGACTGAACACGCGCCAGCAGCGTGGCATCTGCATGCGCTTGATCGAGGCCTGATAGTCGTCATAGCTGTCGCCCGTCAGCACGAGATTTCCGTTCAGCGAGCTGGATCCGATACGACCGAGCGACACCAGCGGGTTCGGCTTGCCGCCGACATGCGCAGGCATCTTCCTCGGGCGCAGCAGGTCGAAGCGGTCGGGCGAGGCGCAGAGCGCGTCGACCAGCGCCTTGCCGAGCATATCCATCGCCGCTCCATCCAACGCGGCATCGAGCGCCAGGATCGGCGCGTTGTTGTCGGAGACGCCGAGGTCGGCGAACTCGACGACGCGGATGCCGCGCCTGATATGGCTGATCAGCGGCACCACCGCGATGTCCTTGCCGGTCGCGGCATCGGAGATCACGGCGATCAGCGGGGCAAGATCGTGAAACGCCTCGTACCAGGCGCTGAGCCAGTAACCATGCTGGAAGGCGGTGCGATGGCCGGCATTCAGGCGCAATGCGACCTGCCGCCAGTCACGCACGAAATCGACCGCGATTCCCGACGTGCTGGACACCCGATCATCTGGTTTCTCGACGCTGAGAAACGTCATCCGCGGGTCATGCAGTTACTGAATGTTTCCAGATAGATTATGTTTGCCGCAGACCACAAGTGACGTCGCTGCATATCGTTAAGCCTATGCCACTACGACGGTCCCGACTGCGACAAGCTGTCAGTGCGCGGTTCCGTTTGCTCGACGCACTGGAATCTGGCCAGGAAGTGCAGACCGGCCACGGCAAGCGCGAACATGAACCAGATCGGATTCTGCCGTTCGAGCAGGAAGGTCTCGGTGGTCCCGTAATACAGGCCGAACAGCCACACGGTCAGGAACAGCTTGACCAGCGCAGCACTGCGGTTGTGAGCCTGGGCCGACTGGAAATTGCGGAGCGGCGCAAGCACGAAGACGAGGATGACGAGCAGCAAGCCCGGCAGGCCGATGGTGACCGCGAGGTCGAGATAGCTGTTGTGGCTGTGCGCAGCGGACGTCGCCCATTCGGCGCCCTGGGCGGTCTGCCGCGCCGTCACGTCGTCCCAGAACGCCGCATAGCCGTGGCCGATGATCGGCTTTTCGGCGACGGCTGCGAGCGCAAACTCCCAGATGTCGGAACGGCCGGTGAAAGTGGGATCGAGAGGAAGCAATCGAGTCATGGCGCCGAGCGATGGGCTCACGACACTGCCGACCGTCAGCAGGTTCATCACGATCAGCGGCACGAAGCAAATGAGCCGCTTCAGCCACAGGCTCGGTGTGAGACAGACCAGCGAGGCGAGGGCGTAGATCGCAAGGCACAGCACCGACGACGTCTTGCCGCCGGTGAAGATCAGGAAGAGGCCGGCCAGCGCGGCGATCGTCGGTCCCATCACGAACGACCCGACGCTGCAGAGGTAGATGCCGACATAGACCAGGATGGTCATCACCGGCGATGCGACGTTCTTGTGGCCGAAACTGCCGCGCCAGTCGCCGGCAAGTTGCGGCTCGGTGAGGTCGAGCGCGGTGTGCATGGAATATTGCGGCGCGAGGAAGACGCCGAGATAGCACAGCACCAGCAGCACGAGCGCGGCAGCACCGAGGCACAGGTTGAAGCTGCGCTGCGTCGGCGGCAGCAATGGCAACAGGACGGCGAGCGACGTCATGCTGGCAGCGAGCACGAAGCGCTGCATCGAAACGCCGCGGCTCTCGGAGAAGACGATGTTGATCAACAGCCAGCCGACGAGGCAGAGATGCAGCGGGGTCACCAGGCTCTTCAGCGCGGGCGCATCCGTGACGGCGACGAACGGCACTGCGACCACAGCCAGCAGACCCCAGGAAACATAGGTGAGCGCCATTCGTCCGCCGACGACAGCGGTAACATCGGGATTGCGCAAATCGGGAAACGGATCGAGCGTCACCAGCACGAGGAGCAGGGCCGCAACCGCAACGAGGCCGCGCGCAGCCAGCACGGCATTCAGGCCGGCAAGCCCATCGCGCAGGACGCGGCCGAACGATCGGGCCTCGACGTCGGTCATGTCAGCGGCGCTGCGATTCATGGCTCATGGCCGGCCTGGTGAACCCGGGGAAGCAAGCGCCAAGTCTTAGCCCGTCCCCGTTAACCATCCGTCAACCAGCAGGCCGGATGCGTCGGACACCTTCTGCTGTCGCGCCACGCTCCGCGCGATCTCGTAATATTGCAGCGCCCGCTGTTCTAGCGTCAGATTGTCGAGCACGAAGCCGCGCGGATCGAACGTGCCAGCGGCGCAGCCGGTCCAGAAATCGTCCCAGCCCGCCTCGAACCCGGCGGTGTCGACGAACCTGGTGCCGCAACGGTGATCCCAGTACGGCACCGACGACACCGGCTCGAACTTCACCCGATGCGGATAATAATCGGGGTCCCGCCACGGCCCGCCAGGGTCCCAGGCGAATACCGGCACGCCGCAGGACAACGCCTGCTGATAGGCGATGCCCTGGCTTTCGTTCTGGCACAGGAAGATCATCGCACGCGAACGCGCCAGCGCGGCCTGATAGTCCTCTTCCTTGTAGCTGCCGTAGCGCAGCTCCGTGAACGAGCGCCCCTCCTTCAGGAGCCGGGCGCGGACAGGCTCGATCAACTCCGGCGCATAGCGCTCGCGGTCCCAGTGGACCTTGTCGTAGATCAGCACGTCGATGGTCTTCTGCGAAGCGGGCGACGGCGCCCAGAGATCCGTATCGATGCCGACGGGCCAGGCCTCCGTGTCGGGCCAATACGGCCGGTACATGTCGACGTACCACTGGCCGGGCACCACGACCTTCTTCACCGGCAATCGCTTGAACAGGTCGGGATCGTCGAGCGGATGATTGTGGGCGGCGACGCCGAGCAGGATCGGATTCTTCCACACGAACTTGTCGAGCAGGAAGGTGCGACCGATGATGCAGGCGACTTCCTCGGGATGCTGCGCGATGTGGCGGTAGTCGTTGACGCGGTAGCGGATGCCGAGTCGATTGAGCCCTGCGCAGAGATTGAGGAACACGCGAAGCTGCCCGCTCATGCGCGGCTCGCCGAGCAGCATGCGGCGCGCCATGCGCCGCAGATGCCGGTCGCCGGGAAACCAGCGATCGTCCTTGTCCTCGTAGAAGAGGTTGAGAATCATGTCGTCGGGATCGTAGTCGAAAGTCGTTGCGGGCACTGGAATCCATCCGCGGCAGCCGTGTGCGCATTCTCGCATGGGACCGGCTGTCGCACTCCTCCAAATTTGCCACAGGCTTAATGCTGTTGGCTTAACGTTATTCTGCGAAACCGGCGTCGCGCAGGCCTTCCGGGAAACGATTTCGCCGTAATGCGAGTATCATCCGCGGCGGCCAAGGTTGCGATCGATCGCGTCAACAGATGCGCCCTGGTTAACAGACCCTTAAAGACGAGCCGCAGCTTGATCACCGCCGAAGACGTTCTCGATCTACCGGTCAGCTCACGCGTGGCGACGCCAGCGCGCCTTCCGCTGCCGGTGGGCTCGACCACATCGGTGTCCGTCGTCATTCCCGCCAAGAACGTTGCGGCCTATGTCGGCGAAACCCTCGCCAGCGCACTGGCGCAAGCCGAGGTGACCGAGGTGATCGTCGTGGACGACGGTTCGACCGACAACACCATTTCGATCGTCCGCGCCATTCGCGACCCGCGGCTGCGCCTGATGACCAACGATTCAGCCGGGGTATCGGCCGCACGCAATCTCGGCGCGCGACATGCCAGCGGCGAGTGGCTGCTCTTCCTCGATGCCGACGACCGCATGCGCCCCGGCGCGGTGGCGGCACTGCTGGCGGCAGCGCGCGGAGCTCCACGCGCCGTGCTCGTCTACGGCGACTACAACACGATCGACAGCGAGGGACGGCAGATCGGCCGGCGCGACCTGTTGAAAGGACGCCGCAAGCCCTCCGGCGACGTGCTGACGCGGCTCGCGGCCGGCAATTTCATCGTCAATGGCGGCATCGCGCTCGCACGCGCGGAGGCCTTCCGCGCCATTGGCGGCTTCGACACCTCCCTCAGATATTGCGAGGACTGGCACTGCTGGTGCCGCCTTGCCGCGATCGGCGAGTTCGAGTTCGCACCAAAGCTTCTGCTCGACTACCGCCTGCACACGGCCAACACCATGAACGCGGCGATACGGACACCGCAGGATTTCTTCCCGGCGATCGCGCGGGTCTTCGACGACGGGCTGATCCTGGCGAGATTGCCCGCGGGCACGGCAGCCGGGCTGCGGCAGGCGGCCGAGATTCATCTCGTCACCTATTCGGCCATGCAGGCGGTCCGCTTCGGCAGATATCGCGAGGCCTCCACCTATCTCGGGATGGTCGGCCGCCGCTCGCTCAAATCGCTGCCGCGCTCCGCGCTCAGGGTCGCCCTCGCCTGCTTTGGCATCTAGTCCGCCACCACGCCGTCAGGACACGATCTTCGAGGCCTCATAGGGCTTCGGCTCGATGCCGAGCGCCGCGAGCAAGGAGCCGAGTGCGACCGTCACGGGATGCATCGCGACGACGGCCTTCGACGTCCCCAGCAGACGTGCCGCGCGTATTAGAGACAGCGGCAGCCGGCCGAGCATCTGCGCAAACACCCGCACCCGCGCCGCCACGCCCTGCGCGGCCTTATACTGCACACGGTAGTTGATCGCGCCGATGCGCAGACCGCGCCTTGCGATCCAGCCGAGACTGGTGCGGCTTTGCGGCACGGTCTCGGTGATGACCGCCTCCGTCGTCCAGTGGAATGTCATTCCGGCATCGCGGCAACGCACGAAGAAGTCGCAATCGCCGCCGCCGAGGAAGTTGAAGCGCAGATCGAAGGCCGGACTGCCGAGCCGGTCGAACGCCGCACGCGTGATCAGACAATTGCCGCAGCCATAGATCAGCGGCACCGCGCCGCTGTAGTCGTAGGCAGGGCGGAAGGCGGGATGACGCGAAAGCCAGGGCTGGCTGTCGTCGTCGAAGTCAGGCAGCACGGGCCCGCCGACCACGTCGGCGCCGGTCGCCTCCGCGGTGCGAACCATCAGCTCGAGCCAGTCGGGCGAGGCGATCTCGTCGTCGTCGATCATCAGGAAGCGGGTCGCAGCGGGAAACAGCACCTGCGCCGTCTCGAACGCAGCGTTGATCGCCTGACAGTTACCCTGCCGCTGCTCGACAAGGCAGATGCCCTGGAGCCGGCCGGCGGCGAGATACTCCGCGGCAACCGGCGCGCTCTCGCGCCGCGCGGCGTCGTTCTCCACCATGACGACAGCGAAGGAGCGCGGGGTTCGCTGGCTCGCGAGCGATTCCAGCGTCAGCCGCAAATGCTGCGGGCGGCGGAAGCAGGGAATGCAGACGACAATGCCGACCGACAGGTCGATGACGCGAGAGCTCGCCGCGATCTCCCGGTTGGGATCGCGCACGGCATCCGAGAGCCGGCTGGCGGACAGGTCTGTCGGGATCAGCGTCATGGCGTTCTAGATGCCCGAGATATGTTGAAAAAGCCCTGCGTCAATCGCATGAGCCGGTGCCGCCCCATGCGGACACAGTGCCACGGGACAGATGCGTGCCAAAGTGAACAGCCGGATCGAGCCGCGAAACGGCACCTTTCCACGGATCTCTCGACAATGCAGACCTGCCGCCATGCGCTTAACCGCTTTCGCGTGTTTTCCCTGCCAATCCATGCGCGCGTGGTACTGCAAGTCGCGGTCCATCCGCTGCGGACGGCGCGGTAGGGACGATACTGTGGTTAACGGCCATGCGCATTAACCCGACCGTAAGCACCGCGACCTGTGAAGCGGCGCGGCACCGGATTTGCTCTTCGGGCATGCGAGACTTTTCCTGTAAATTTGAGTCGAACAAGCGCGGTCAGAAAATATGAACAAGCCAGCCACGATCGATTTCGCGACAGCCACGGCGATCCAGATCCCCGCGGCGACCGCGCAAGCCCAGGCGCTGCACGATCTGGTCCCCGGCGAAGCCCGCGACAGCCTGCTCGCCGTCCACGAGGTACTGCGCCGCGAACTGCCGCAGGGCCGGCTCGCCATCTATGAAGCCGGCGGCGGCTCGTGCAGCGTTCTGCCGCCGGAATTGCTGAGCCGCAGCCGGGTCACCGTCGTCGACATCGACGAGGACCAGGTCCGCAACAACACCTACGCGGACGAAGCCATCCTCGGCGATGTGCAGACCTACGCCTTCGGCCGCGAAACCTTCGATCTCGTGATCTGCTACAACGTGATCGAGCATCTGCCCAACGTCGACGCTGCGCTCCTGAATTTTCGCGACGCACTCAAGCGCGGCGGGATGATCCTGATCGGCGCGCCCAATCCGCGCTCGCTGTCCGGCGTCGTCACCAAATATTCGCCGCACTGGTTCCACGTCTGGTTCTACCGGCACATCCGCGGCATCAAGGATGCCGGCCTGCCCGGCGAGCCGCCGTTCCCGACCTTCTTCCATCCGCTGGTGACGTTGCCGCGGCTCGAAGCGTTCGCGGCCGCCAACGGACTCGAGATAATCTATCGTCGTGAGGTCGAGAGTCCGCGCTATCCCGAGATGCGCCGGCGCAAGCCGCTGTTCGCAGCCCTGGTCGATGCCGGTGCCGCAATGCTGAACGCCGTACTGCCGCGCGGCACCGACGTTCGCCGCGGCGATTATCACGTCATCCTGCGGAAAAGCTGACGATCATGGCGCGCGCGCAGGCAATCGCAGGACAGGCGGAGCCTCGCGGCCATGCTGCGCGCGGTAACGAACCGTTAATCCCTTGGGGACCCCGGCATCGCGCGTGTCATGGTGACGCGCCGGGAAGCGGCGAGCGCTTAAACGCTTTGTTTGCCATTTCGGTGAATAGTCCCTCAATGCGTTTGGTTAATTTTCCCTGTTGCGTTGACTGGGCACCTATATCCCGGGTGCGTGGCAAGAAGCGAAGAGTAACCCCTCAGCCCGCGGCAGTTGGAATGGAAGCTGGGGATCATGCTTGACTACAACCAGCCGATAGATCGAGCCAGACCGGACGCCCCGCAGCAGAGATCCGAGGCCGGCTTCAGCGTGCTGGAGCTGGTCAGCCTGCTTTGGCGGCGAAAGATCGCGATTGCGGCCGCAGCCCTGCTCGGCGCGACGCTTGCGGTCACCGTCGGCAAGAGCGTGACACCCCGCTACACCGCCACCGCCCAGCTCTATGTCGACCCGCGCGAGCTTCAGCTGGTCGATCGCGAGCTCACGCCGCGTGCCCAGGACGTCTCCGGCATGGCCATGGTGGTGGAGAGCCAGGCGCGCCTGATCACCTCCAACAGTGTGCTGCTCCAGGTGATCCAGCAAGCTGGTCTCGACAAGGACCCCGAATTCGGCGGCGGCGGTGATGTCAGGAGCCTGATGTCGTCGCTGCTCGGCCTGATCGGCCTTCAGCCCCGCGCGCCGTCCGCCGCGGAGACGAAGGAAGTGCAGCTCGCGGCGCTCGACGCGTTGAACCGGCACATCACGGTCCGCAAGACCGAGAAGAGCTTCATCGTCGACATCGAGGTCTGGTCGACCGATCCGGCGAAAGCGGCGATGCTCGCCAACACGCTGACCAGCGCCTACCTCGCCGAATCCCGCAACTCGCAGGCTTCGGCCGCGCGACGCGCCACCAACGATCTCTCCGGCCGCCTCAAGGAGCTGCGCGAGCGGTTGCGCAGTGCCGAGACCGCGCTTGCGACCTACAAGGCCCAGAACAATTTCGTCGGCACCCAGGACGCGCTGATCAGCGACCAGCAGCTCTCCGCCAGCAACCAGCGGCTTTCCGCGGCCCGCGCGGCGACAATGGACGCACAGGCGCGGCTCGACCAGATCGAGGCAAGCCGGCGCACCGCTGCCGATGCCGGCGCGAATTCGGAAGCGCTGCAATCGCCAACCATCGCGAACCTGCGCGCGCAATATGCCGACGCACGCAAGAAGTACGCGGAGCAGGCCGGCGAGCTCGGCCCGCGCCATCCGGCGCTGCGCCAGACCGAGAAGCAGGTCGAGGATCTCAAGCGCACCATCAACGAAGAGATCGATCGCTTCGCGCAGTCCGCCAAGAACGATCTGACGCGCGCCCGCGACTACGAGGCGTCGCTGAACCGAGCGCTGGAGGCGCAGAAGCGGCAGAGCGTCCAGCTCAGCCAGGCCGCCGTGCGCCTGCGCGAGCTGGAGCGCGAGGCCGATGCCAGCCGCGACGTCTATCAATCCTTCCTGAAGCGCTCGCGCGAGACCGAGGAGCAGGAGACCCTGAACACCTCGGCGGCCCGCGTCATCGGCGAGGCCACCGTGCCGCAGCGGCGCTCGTTCCCGCCGGCGATGAGCCTGTTCGCCATGATCGGCTTCATCTTCGGCGCGCTCGCGGCTTCGAGCTGGTTCGTCGCCGCCGAGCTCCTGTTCGCCGGCGCGCCCACGCCGGCCCGCCGTGAACGCACGCCGGCGCCGCAAGCTCCGCGAGTTCCAGAGACGACGCGGACTTCGGAGATTGCCCGGCCTCAGCAGGCATCGCGCACCCCGGAGGTCGCGCAGGCCCTGCCGGAACTTGCCGCGCCATCGCTGCAGCCCTCGATGGTCGAAAGGCCCCTGATCGAAAAGCCGTTGATCGCACGCCTGCAGGAGGCCGACGTCATCCACACGCTGGGTGCCATTCTCGCCACCGGCGGCGGCGTTGATCTGACACGGCTGGGCTGGCCGACGCTGCGCCCCGGCTTTCCCCTGACGACGCTGCTCAATGCCTGGCGCGACATGCGCGCCGCGGTCGCCCGGCGTGCCGGCGGCAAGGCGATGCCGGTGATCGCGCTCGTTGGTGCGAGCGAAACCACCGGGCGCAGCGTGACCGCGCTCAATTTCGCGCTCGCGGCCGCGCGTGACGGTGCTCGCGTGCTGATGATCGATGCCGACCATCAGGCACGCTCGCTCTCGAACAAGGTCAACCGTCCGGGCAAGAGTGAGCCGAGCGCGCTCGGCTGGCTCTCGATCGGAAGCAAGGCCGCGCGCGAGATCAAGACGGTGAACGGCATCTCGGTGCTGCCGGCCGCCGAAGGCGATGCCGGCAAGGCGACCGAGGCCATCCGCAAGGCGATTTCGCAGGCGCGTGCCGCCGGCGGCTATGACCTCGTGATCCTCGACGGCCCCGCGATGCCGCTCCCGGCCGGCGGCCGCAAGCTGCTCGACGACGCCGACGCACTGGTGGCGGTGCTGCCGACCAGCCTCGACATCAACGACAGTCTCGAAGAGATCTTGAACACGCTCGGCCGCGCCGAGCGCAAGCTCGTCGGCGTCGTGCTCGACGAACTCGCCCCCGCAACCCAGGCGCGTCAGCGAGGCAGACAATATGCTTGAGCGCCGCGTCAATCTGGACGGCCGGGCCGCAACCGCCGACGTGCCGCGGATCACTCTCGGCGGCCTTCGCATGGCCGCGCTCGACCTGGAAGCAACCGCCGACTTCATGATCGAGGCGACCGATCCTGACAATCGCATCGGCCGTCCGTTGCACCTGACCTCGGCCAATGGCGAGGTGCTGGCGCGCTGCTCGACCGAGCCGGAGACCGAGCGCCTGTTCCGCGCCGCCGACCTGATCAACGCCGACGGCCAGCCGCTGGTGGCGGCCTCGAAGCTGCAATCCTGGTTCCCGCTGCCCGAGCGCGTCGCGACCACGGACCTGTTCCACGTCGTCGCGCGCAAGGCCGAAACGGTCGGCCGCACCTTCTACATGTTCGGCGCCAGCGAGGACGAGAACGCCGCGGCGGTCGAGAACGTCCGGAAGATGTATCCGAACCTCAAGATCGTCGGGCACAGCCACGGCTATCTGCGCGGCGAGGCCCTGCGCGCGAAGGTCGAGGAGATCAACGCGCTCGCGCCGGACTATCTCTGGGTCGCGCTCGGCGTGCCCAACGAGCAGGCATTCGTGGAGCAATACACGCCGCTGTTGACCAATGTTGGCGTTATCAAGACATCGGGCGGCCTGTTCAACTTTTTGTCGGGCAGCCGGTCCCGCGCGCCGCAATGGATGCAGAAATTCGGACTCGAATGGGCCTGGCGCACCTGGCTCGAGCCACGCCGCCTGTTCTGGCGCTATTTGACCACCAACCCCCGCGCACTCTATCTTCTCTTCAGCCGCAAACGGCCTTCCAATCGCTGAGAGAAGAGTAGAAGACGACATGACCGACCGACCGACCGTCCTCGTCACAGGGGGCGCGGGCTATATTGGCTCGCATGCCTGCCGCGCCCTGGCCGCCGCCGGCTATCAGCCCGTCGTTTATGACAATCTCTCGACAGGTCATCGCAGCTTCGTTGCCGGCCCCCTGGTGACCGGCGACCTTCTCGACGGCGCAGCGCTGGCGCGCGCCTTCGCCGATNACAAGATCACGGCGGTGATGCATTTCGCGGCGGCGAGCCTCGTCGGCGAATCCATGACCGACCCGCAGAAGTACTACATCAACAATTTGCAGGGCACGCTGTCGCTGCTCCAGGCAATGCGCAACGCAGATTGCCATCGCATCGTGTTCTCCTCGACCGGCGCCGTCTACGGCAATGCCGATTC
>NZ_AXAB01000070.1:0-26848 GCF_000472645.1 Bradyrhizobium sp. WSM2254
TTATGATGGGGTGGACGCCCCGCCGACGGCATCGATGTGCCAAAGTGGAGGTGTTTAGCACCACTTAAGGGAGGCGTCCGTGGCAGAGGTTAGCATAATCGGTCTGGATATCGCCAAGCATGTTTTCCACGTTCATGGCGCGGATGGGAAAGGACGGACTTTATTCAGCAAACGGATCAGCCGGGGAAAGTTGCTGGATTTCTTCGCGGCTCAGCCGATCTGCACAGTAGCCTTAGAGGCATGTGGAGGAGCTCATCACTGGGCTCGGCAGCTCGCGCAGCTTGGCCATAGCGTTCGGCTGATCCCTCCCGCGTATGTAAAGCCATTTGTGAAGCGACAAAAGAACGACGCGATTGATGCTGAGGCGATCTGCGAAGCCGCGCAGCGGCCGAGCATGCGGTTCGTTGCCGTAAAGAGCGAGGAGCAACAGGCTGCGGGCTTGGTATTTCGAACCCGTGACCTGTTAGTGCGGCAACGAACCCAGCTCATCAACGCGATCCGAGGACACCTCACGGAGTATGGTTGGATCGCGCCCAAGGGGCCATCACATGTGGCGAAACTTACCGACCACATCGAAGAAGAAGCTATGGCCAGTTCACTTCCCGAAGCGGCCCGCCCCATGTTACGAGTGATGCTAGACCTGCTCGCCGAGTTGAATGGCAAGATCGCATATCTCGACCAGGAGATCGCTCGGCGCGCTCGCGAAGACGAGGTATCGCGCAGGCTGATGACCATTCCTGGCATTGGCCCAATCTCCGCCACCGCGATCGCCGCTCTAGCACCGCCGGCCGAGACCTTTTCCAAAGGCCGTGACTTCGCGGCATGGCTCGGTCTCACGCCTCTTCAAAGATCGACAGGCGGCAAGCAGAAGCTCGGTGCGACATCCAAGATGGGCGAACGCACGCTTAGGCGCCTCCTCATCATCGGCAGCAGCGCGGTTGTGCAACAGGCAAGCAAACGCGGTGCGCCAAGGGGTTCGTGGCTCGAACAGATGCTGGCTCGCAAACCACGCATGCTGGTAACAGTCGCCCTCGCCAACAAGATGGCGCGGATCGTCTGGGCGCTACTTATCAAGCAGGAGAATTACAGGGCTCCGGTCGCAGCCAAGGCGTGATCCTGGCGGACCTGAGGTCGTCGGAGGTGTAGTCGGTCGAAGGAGAGTATGGCGCAACAGTCGGCGAGACGAGGCCGGAAGAACCAGGCGTACTCATCGTGCCCAGAGCACGCTTTTATGATTTGGTTCCGGTCTGCGAACTCCCATACGGGCCCGCAGCTTCATCGCTGCACCATCAGAGGCCGGACAGATGGCAGCATCCGACTACGTGCCGATCTTCTTCAAAAATCGCTTGCATCTCGCGGGGCGTCCACAGATGAGTACGCGTCCTCGTACCCTCTACCGCTGCTCGGTGGCGATGCGCAAACCCAAAGCAATCAGGACCATTCCGGTCATGCCCTCTACGAGGCGACGCACGGTGGGGCGTTGAAGTGCATTCCGCATCTTGTGGATAGCTGCGGCATAAACTGCGAGCCAGAGAAAGGTCATACCTGCAAAGACAATTCCAAGAGCGAGCAGTGTCGCAAAGGTCGAACCGCCTATCGGTGCGAACTGGGGAAGCAGGCTGGTGAAGAAAACAGCCATCTTGGGATTGCCGAGATCGCTGATGAGCCCCTGCCTGAAAGCCATCGAAGGGCTAACGCGGCTATGCGAGTGGCTTTCCACCGAGATCCCCGAACCTTGTTCCCCCGGCCAAAGAGCTTCGCGTAACGCGGAGATGCCCAGATAGATAAGATAAGCGGCGCCCAAATACTTGATCGCAATAAATAGTGGCGCCGAGGCCACCACGAGAGCAGCAAGGCCGACGCTGGTCGCCAGGGCCCAGATTGTCTGCCCAACTGCTATGCCCGCCGCCGTCCAAATCCCGCCAGTCCGCCCGGCCAGAAGGGCGCTGCGGATTGTTGTGGCCGTGTCAGGCCCCGGCGTGATGATGACGATTATCGACACCCCGATGAATGCAAGAAAAGATAGCATACCGCGCCGCTCCTCCACATTGCCGTCGACTATAATACACACTGCCGAGTGTTTGGTTCGGTTCGGCGCACCATGCGTGAAGCGGTCTGGAGGCGAGAGACCCGCACGGTCTGCACCTGGCCGGCGCGGCGATCGTACGCACTATCGACGCCCGCGTCGACCAGCTCGCTGGATCAGTTGCGGTGTGCAGGGCGGGCGTGAGGACCGAGCTCACGCTGCCACCGTACGATTGGCCTATCCTGAGCCAGCGACGGTATGCTGGATGTGCTCGCCGGCTACACGTTGTGGCAGGCAATTGCTCTGCCGTCCGTGCCGACAGACCGAAGCTCGGGAACGTCGACCAGGCAGCGATCGCTGGCAATCGGGCAACGTGGGGCGTAGGCGCAGCCGCGTGGCCGCTTGAAGAGGCTTGGCGGTTCACCCGTTTCGATCGCGCCGAGAATCCGCTTGGATGGGTCCGGCTTCGGAATCGCCGCCACCAGCGAACGTGTATAGGGGTGGCTCGGATCATCCAAAACCGTCCGCGTTGCGGCCTGCTCCACGATCCGACCCATATACATCACGGCAACGCGATTGCTGATTTGCCCGATGACGCCGAGGTCGTGGGAGATGAACAGCATCGACAGTCTCAGTTGCTCACGCAGGTCCATCATCAGATTGAGCACTTGGGCCTGCACGGACACGTCGAGGGCCGAGACTGGCTCGTCGGCGATCACGATGGACGGTGAGGGAAGAATTGTTCGTGCGATGCCGGCCCGTTGCCGCTGCCCGCCGCTCAGTTCGTACGGATAGCGCGCGGCGAAAGACGGATCCAGGCCGACCGCCGTCAGCGCGGCGGCGATCGCCGCGCTGCGCTCGGCGCGGCTGGTGAAGAAACCATTGATATCGCCAGCTTCCGCGACCGAATCTCCGATCGCGCGCCGCGGGTTGAGTGACGCATAGGGATCCTGGAAAACCATCCGGATGTTCAGGCGCATGTCGCGAAGGCTGGCACCCGTCATTTCCGTTCCCTTGAAGCTGATGGTGCCGCTGTCGGGCCGGACCAGCCCGACGATGGAGCGGCCCACCGTGGTCTTGCCACAGCCTGACTCGCCGACGATCCCGAGCACCTCACCCTCTGCCAGCGACAGCGACACACCATCCACCGCCCGCACCTGATATTTTCGGCCGGCGCGCCTGACGCTGAAGGAGACCTTCAGATCCCGAACGTCGAGGACAGCGTTGCCGTTCATCGCGGTTCCCCGCCGTCCAGGGGGAAGGCGCAGAGCACCTCGTGTCCTCGAGAAACTTCTGCGCGCGGCGGGGCCGCGGTGCGGCACGACTCGCGCACCGCTGCGCACCGTGAGGCAAAGACGCAGCCAGCACCGACCGTGCCCGGCGCCGGCGGCTGGCCCGCTATGGTTGGCAGGCGGCGCGCACCGCAATTCCGCGACGGCATGCAGTCCATCAGTCCGCGCGTGTAGTGGTGGCGTGGTCTGCCGAACAACGCCTCGACGCCGGCGGTCTCCACGATCCGGCCCGCATACATGACGGACACGCGATCGGCGAGCTGCGCGATCACCCCCATGTCGTGGGTGATGAACAGCATCGCCATGTCGAGGCGGTTGCAGAGCTCGCGCAGCAGCCCGAGAACCTGCACCTGGATGGTGACATCCAGTGCCGTGGTCGGTTCGTCGGCGATCAGAACCTGAGGCCTGCAGGCCAGCGCGATCGCGATCATGACCCGTTGGCGCTGTCCGCCGGACAATTGATGCGGATACGCCGACAGTTGCATTGCGGGATCGGGCATGCGCACCTGCTCGAGCAGCTCGCGCGCCCTGTCGATCGCCGGAGGGCCGGACAATCGATCATGCACGCGCACGGCTTCGGCGATCTGATCGCCGATCCGACGAACCGGGTTAAGCGAGGTCATCGGCTCCTGAAAAATCATTGCCATACGGCCGTGGCCCGCTTCGACGCGCTGCCAGGGCTGCAGCTGCGTCACGTCGCAGCCCTCCAACAGGACCCGGCCGGCCCGGATCCGCGGGCCGGGTTGAGGCAGCAATCCCATCACCGCAAGCGAGGTCATGCTCTTGCCGCAGCCGGATTCGCCGACGAGGCCGAGGATTTCGCCCTTGCCAAGTTCGAAGGACACGCCGGCGACGATGTCGACCGGTGCAGTCTCCGGCCCCAATGACACCGTAAGGTCGCGAACGGACAGCACGATCTAGCCCTTCTCGCTAAAGAGCTGACGGAACCGAGGATCGAGACGATCGCGCAGTGCATCGCCGACCAGGTTGAGCGAAAATGCAGTCGCCACGATCATCATGCCCGGAAAGAACAGCAGCCATGGCGCGCGGGTGATGAAGGTGCGCGATTCCGCCAGCATGTTGCCCCAGCTCGGAATCTCCGGCGGAGCGCCCAGGCCAAGGAAATCGAGCGATGCCGCGCCAAGCTGCGCGAACGCGAAGACGAAGCTGGCCTGCACAAGAAGCGGTGAGACCAGGTTCGGCAAAATATGCTTGCCGATGAGCCAAGTCGTTCCGGCGCCCATGCTGCGGGATGCCTCGACATAGGTCTCCATGCGCAAGCGCAGCGTCAGACCGTAAACGATCCGCGTCGTCGTCGTCATGTAGCCGAGCCCGATCGCCAGAATCGCATTGGCCACGCTCGGGCCGAGGACGACGATCAGCCCAAGTGCGAGCAGCAGGCTCGGGAATGCCATGAGCACATCGACCATGCGCATCAGCAGGTGACCGAGCCGGGGGAACAGGGCGGACAGCACGCCGATCGGCACGCCCGTCGCAAGCGCGAACACGACCACGCCCGAACCGATCAGGAGCGCCATGCGCGCCGAGTGGATGACGCGTGACAAGGTGTCCCGGCCAAATTGGTCGGTACCGAACCAATGAAGCGCGTTCGGAGGCGTCAGGCGGATCGACGGGTCGATGGCGTAGGGATCGTAAGGTGCGAGCCAGGGCGCGAAAGTCGCAGCGAGCACGGTCCCCAGGAGGATGCCGAGCCCCAACAGTGCGATCGGGCGCGCGATGAACGGCTTCAGCCAAAAGATCGCGCCGTCCCGGCTCATTGGAGTTCGACCCGCGGATCGAGCAGGCGATAACTCAGATCGACGATCAGGTTGATCAGGAGGTAGACGACGACGATGACCAGAATGACGCCCTGGATCACCGGATAATCCCGGCGGAGGATCGACTGGACGACGAGGCGGCCGATACCCGGCAGGGCAAACACAGTTTCGGTCACCACCGCTTCGGACAGCAGCGCCGCGAAAGTGAAGCCGAATGCCGAGACCACCGCCAGGAGCGCGTTGCGCAGGATGTGCCGAACCACGACCTGCCAGGGCCTGATACCCTTTGCACGCGCCGTGCGCACGTAATCCTCGCGGGAGACGTCGAGCATGCTGGCGCGCGTCAGCCGCAGAATCAGCGCGGCATTCGGCGCCGCAAGCGCCAGGCTCGGGAGGACGAGATAGCGGAGATTGACGAGCCCGCCTTCGAAGATCGATGGATAACCGGAGCTCGGAAACCAGCCGAGCCACGCGGCAAAGATCAGGATCAAATAGAGCCCGACCCAGAACGTAGGAATCGAGGCCATCAGCATCGCCGCGCCGGACAGCCCCTGGTCGAGCCAGGTGCCGTGCCGAACCGCCGCGATCATGCCGATCGGCACACCGATGAGCGTAACCCAGATCATCGTCATCGTGGCGAGCAAGGCGCTGGTCTCGGCACCATCGGCAATTACCGACAGCACCGGCGCCTGGAAGAAGATCGACCGTCCGAGGTTGCCCTCGAGCACATGGCCGATCCAGGTCAGGTATTGCAGGATGATCGGCTGATCGAGACCGAGCTGGTGCCGCAAAGCGTCGATCTGATCGGGGGTCGCGGTGTCGCCGAGTAGAACGTAGATCGGATCGCCCGGAACGATATGGATGAAGGCAAAGATGATAACGGACGCCGCCAGAAGCGTCACCGCCGTCGTTGCCGCGCGCTTGAGTGCGTAAGACCACATGTGATGGTGCGGCTGATCAGCGGCGACGAAGCGCGTCGGTGACGACGGTGCTCGGCATTCCCAGTGGTCTCATTGCCCGTCCTTACTTGGTAGACACATTCCAGAACACGGGACCGTTGGGGTTCAGTCCCTTCAACTTGGGAGAAGCGATGTCATAGGTGTAGGCATCGCCTACCTTCATGACCGGCACCTGTTCGTAGATCAGCGATTGGATCTTGTCCCATGTCGACTTGCGTGCGGTCGGATCGGTCGATTTGATCAGCTCGGCCCGAAGCGAACTGATCTCGGGGCTGTCCCACCACCCGGGATAGCTTGCATTCAGGAACGTGAGGAGCAGCGGATCAGGCGAGAACGAATGGTGGGTGACAAAGATGTCCCACTGTTCCGGCTGGCCTCGCATCTTGAGAAGCGTCGCCCAATCGACGACCATCATCTGAACATTGATCCCGGCGTCGGCCAGCTGGCGTGTGAAGACCGAGGCTTCATCATAGTGCGCCTGATAGTTCGTCGAGACCAGAAGGCGGATCGGAGTTCCCGTGTAGTCCGCCTCCTTGGCGAGCTCCTTGGCCTTCTTTGGATCGCGCGGGCTGTAGCCGGAAACGCCTTCCGCCGAGTACCAGGGCGTGCCCTTGGGGAAGATCGATCCCTCGGCATTCCACAGGTCCTTGGAGCCGAAGGCGACGCGCAGGGCCTGCGACTTGTCCAGCGCGGTCTGGATGGCGCGGCGGAGCTTGTAGTTGTCCTTCAGGATTCCCTGCTTCGAGTTCATGAAGAAAAGGCCGAAGATCGGCGCGTTCGTACGCTGCACCTGAACCGACTGGTCCTTGCTCAGGGACTCGTACAGATCGCCAGAGATCATTTCCGCATAGTCGTAGTCGCCGGCCTGCACGCCGCTCACGCGGGTTCCGACGTCCGGGACCGGAATGAACCGGATCTTGTCGAAGATGGCGACGCGGGCGCCGGCGAAGCCGTCGCCCTTTTCCTTCACCGGCTTGTAGCCATCGAATTTTTCCACCTCGACATAGCGGTTCGGTCGCCACTCCACGAACTTGTAAGGCCCGGTACCGATATAGTCCTTCTGCTCGATCGGCCGGTTTCCGGCATTGGCGGCGATTTCTTCCGGATAGATCGCAAGGCCACCATTGACGTCCGCAATGAGATTCTTCCAGGCGCCGTTCGGCGCGGACAATTTCAGCGTGACCTCATACTTTCCGGTTGCCTCGACCGACGTGGCTGCGGCCATCAGGAGCTTGCCACGCGCACCGAAGTTGCCCCACCGCATCAGCGAGGCGGCCACGTCCTTGGCGGTCATCTCCTTGCCGTTGTGGAAGGGAACGCCCTCGCGGAGCTTGATGACGATGGTCTTGCCGCCGTCTTCCTCGCGATCGCTCTCGGCCAGCATTGGGCGCGGCGCATAGGTCGAGTCCAGCGCATACAGTGTTTCGAAGATGTGGCGGCCGATGACTGATGCGACGTCGGCAGTCGTCAGCATGACGTCGAGTGGCGGCGGTTCGCCGATGGTGGCTTCGCGAAGCAGGGTGGCCGCGCTGGCCTGTGCATTGAGAAACAATGCGGTAGCGATCCCGACGGCGCCACGCATCAAGACACTGAGGTCGCATCTCATGATCGCCCCTCCCACCTTGTTTCAGCCGCCTGCCTTCATGTGCAGGGGGTGCGCCCTCAGGTGTTGACCCGGCGGCGCGTTATCGTTTGTTTGAAAGTTACATGCATAATATGCTAAGTTTCAAGTGGAAAATTGCCATTGATTGCCGATCTATCGATGCGTTGACAGGTCGAAGCTGAAGGTTTCTTACGGCGATTTCCTGGTTAAGGGCGCAGGTTAGTCCGACCTGAGGAAGGGCGCGCATGCCGCGTGCGAAGCGAATTCACCCGGCGAAGTCCGCTGGGACAGCAGTCTCGACGCCGTCGCGCCGCGACGCGTTCGTGGCCGGCGACATCATCTCTGTCATCAGACAGAGTGCTCCGGGTCTCAGCCCATCGGAGCAGCGTGTTGCCATGGCGCTGCTGGCCGACGTCGAGTTTGCCATTCACGCGAGCAATGCGGAGCTGGCCCGCAGCGCGCGTGTCAGTGAACCGACAGTGACCAGGTTCAGCCGCTCCGTCGGCTGTCGCGGCGTCCGTGACCTCAAGGTGAGGCTGGCTCAAGCAATGGCGGTTGGGCGGATTTACGTCGAGCTGCCCCCGCATGTCGGCACGGATCTGGCGCGCCCCGCTCTCTGGCGGTCGGTGTTCCAGGAAATTCGTCGCGCAATCGCCGCTGCCGAGGAGGGACTACGCAAGGAGGACATCGAGAGGGCTGCCGAAGCCATCTCGCGCTGTTCGAAACTTGCAGCATTTGGCGTGGGCGGCGGCTCGACCCTTGCGGCAATGGAGGTTCAGAATCGCTTCTTTCGTCTCGGGATCGCCGTCTCTCACACCTCCGACCCGAGCTTGATGCGCATGATCGCCGCGACCTTTGGCCAGGACGATGTCGTCATCGCCATCTCGACCACCGGTGCAGCGACCGAGGTAATCGAGGCAGCCGGTATCGCCAAGCAATACGGCGCCCTGGTCGTCGCGATTACCAGGCCGCAAAGCAGGCTGGCCTCAATCGCCGATATTGCGCTCGGCGTGCACGTGCCCGAAGCGCCCGATGCGCTCAAGCCGACCGCGTCGCGCTATGCCCTTCTCGCGGCCATCGATCTGCTCGCCGCGTCGACGGCCTATTGCAAGCCGCTCGAAGCCCAGACACGGATGCGTCGGATCAAATACGAGTTGCTGAAGGGGACGGACGGAAGTTCAAATGGGCCGCTCGGCGACTGAAGCGAGGAGGCTCGTCGCGATCGTACGGGCCCTCAGTTCCCGGGTTCAATTCCTCTCGCCCGATAAACGAACTGGGGCCTGGTGACGCCGAGCATCCGCGCTGCTGTCGAAACCCTGCCATCCGAACGTCGCAGGGCCTCCGCGTAGATTCGTTGGTTTAGTTCGCTCATCGTGAGCGATTTGGCAGCCATTTGATCGACTATGCTGCCCACATAGGTGTCTGCAGAACTGGGAGGCGCTGCTGCCAGCTCGCGCGAGAAGTGCTTCGGTTGAATCTCTCCCGGTAGTTCGTTGCCGCCGTCGAACTTGGCCTTGAACAAGGCGCTCAGGAGAACCGAGCGCAATTGTGGGAGATTGCCAGGGAGAGCCATGCCCTTGAGCGAATCCAGCGACGCGCGGGAGAGACGATGCTGCGGCAAGGCTTCGTTCACCGACATCGCTGCGAGCATGGCTCGAGCGATGTCGGCAATGTCGCCGCGCCTGTGCTGGAGGCCGAGAAGCTCAATCGGCAGAACCGCAAGGTCGAAGAGAAAGTCCCGGCGGAGTGCGGGCATGGCAATGAGCTCGCTCAGCCGATGAGTGGATGTGCCGGCCAATTGCAGCCCGGGCGGCAAGTCCCGACTCTCGACTCTTTCGGCCAACAGGAGTTGGCATTCCTCGGGCAGTGTCTCGATATTCTCCAGCAGCCACGTCTCGCGCGATTGCTTCAATTTCCTGAGCCAGATATCGATCCGCTCGCTGGTGAGGGATCTGCAGACGAGGCGCCGCAATCGGCCGCCTGTTCCGTGGCGCTGGTGGTGCAGGTAGCGCGCCGCGAGGTGTTTTCCGCAACCATGTGGACCGACGATGAGCGCAGGGAGCCCTCCTGCGGCAACGCTGTCCAGCTGGCTGCGGACGGGCTCCAGCACAACGTCTTCGAGGCTTGCAACCCCGTGTTTGGAGGTTGTCCGCGTCGGCGCATGGATTGCCGTTTCGACCCCGCCGGTCCTGCGCGGAAGGTCTGCAAGCGATGGAACGACCTCTTCGCGGAACATGCGAACCGTAGGATCGTCGGCACCCCAGGCGTCGGCTGTCTTGCCGGTCACCCTGCAGTGCTTGTGCCCCATCGCGGCACATTCCGTTTCCTTGTAGACAATCAGCTTGTCGAAGAAAAAGCTGGCATAGCCCGATGCGTAGCCGACCTGCATCCAGCAAACGGGCTCGGAGGCGCTGCGTTGGCGATTGAGAAACTCGGTCGCCTCCATGCCACCATGCCAGAGAAATTCCGCGGCAAACTTGTTCTGCTTGAAATTGAAGTCGTTGTAGACGGTCTGTACGCGCACGACGCCGGACATGGTGTGCATCCGCGTGCCCGCGGTGAACGCGTCCCCTATGTCGAGTTCAGGCCAGGAGGTGCGAATAAACTCCGCATCCAGCGTGCCCGCCTGAAATCCCAACCGCAGCAGAATAACTCGCGCGTCGTGAGACCCGAAGCGGCGGACCAACTCCTCCTGGAGCTGAACGGCGATCGAGGCGCGATGGAGGACAAGCCGCGCGTTGCGCAGGCTGATATGCGCGTGAGCTGGGTCGTACACGATCTGGGAGAGCATGTCCCGCAAGGTCGGCCGTCCACCGCGATCGAGCAGGCTGCTTTCTTCGATCTTGGAAATCATTTGGCCGCACTCCCACCCATAAGCTTTTCTTCTCCCTGCAGAGTTGCCGGGTTTGCATCATTTGATCAATCGAAATTGACGAAATACTCCATTCATCCTCGCCCCCATCGTTGCCGAGCTGCGTTCGCTGATCACGATCGAGAGGAACATATCCATCGTTATCAATAACTTGCTGCATGTTCGAACGAGCGGTTGCGGTGCAGCGGCGTTTTCCTCTTTGACCGCTTTCCGACCGGGGTGATTACCTCGGTCAAAAGAGGGCCAAGCGCTCTTGAGGGGGAAACGGAATGCGTGACGCGAGCAAAATCGTGAAGCTGCCGGCTGAGCCACACGCCGAGGCGATCAGGCGCTACGCGAAGGAAGGGGCCTATATCGCGGGCGATGACAAATCCTCGCCCTGGATTCCGTTTGGCGACGTCGCCGCCATCAAGCATCTGTGCTTCGACGTTCGCAACAACGCGGCCGCCAACATTCTGTGGGTCAAGAGCGGTGGTCGGATCGGCACGCACAAGCATCGCGGCTTCGTGTCGGCCATCACTCTGGAGGGATCCTGGGGCTATTACGAATACGACTGGATCGCCAGGCCCGGCGACTTCATCTACGAGCTCCCGGGAGCGGCGCACACGCTCTATTCCGACGATCCTAACGGAATGAAGGCCCTGTTCTGGTTGAGCGGCGCCATCGAATTCTTCGACGACAACGGCGAGTATGATTTCACCGCCGATGTCTTCTGGTTCATCGAACACTACACGCGTTACTGCGAGGCGAACGGCCTCCCCGTCAACAACGACATGTTCATCTGAGCCTGTTTGATGGGATCGGGGAGAGGGCGCGTGGACGAGTGTGATTACGTCATCGTAGGCGCCGGTTCGGCCGGTTGTGTATTGGCGAACCGCTTGAGCGAGGATCCGAAAGTCAGCGTCCTCGTGCTCGAGGCCGGTGGCAAGGACAACAGCATATTCATGAAGATGCCGCTGGCATGGCGCCAGATCTGGCGCGGCCCCAAGTTCAACTGGAATTATGCGACGGAGCCGGAGCGCTTTCTCGACGGGCGGCGCCTATCGCTTCCACGCGGCAAAGTCCTGGGCGGCTCTTCGTCGATCAACGGCATGCTCTACGTGCGCGGCAACCCGCGCGATTATGACTTGTGGCGCCAGGCCGGATGCGAAGGCTGGAGCTATGCCGACGTTCTTCCCTATTTCAAACGCGCCGAGGGCAGCTGGCGAGGCGAAGGCGATTATCACGGCGGCGCAGGACCGCTCGGCGTCAGCCCAACCGATGTTTCCAACCTGAATTTCGGCTTGATCCGCGACACGGCGATTGCCGCGGGGATTCCGATGACCGAGGATTTCTCGGGAGCGCAGCCTGAGGGCTTTGGCATCGTCGACCTGACGATCAAGAATGGTGTGCGCAGCAGCGCATCGGCGGTCTATCTCCGCCCCGCATTAAAGCGCGCCAATCTCACCGTGAAGATCGGTGCCCTGACGGAGCGGGTCTTGATCGAGAAGGGTCGCGCGACGGGCGTGACCTACGTCGAGAACGGCAAGCGTGTTTCCGTTCGCGCGAGGCGCGAGGTGATCCTGTGCGGTGGGAGCTACAACTCACCGCAGCTTCTCCTGCTGTCGGGCATCGGGCCGGCCGACGAGATTGCCGAACACGGGATAACTCCGGTTCACGAGCTCCCGGCGGTCGGCAAGAATCTATCCGAACATGTGGTGTTTCACATTCAATTCGCGATCAAGCAGCCGATCACCTTTCTGAGCCGCCTGCGAGCCGATCGCGTTGCACTTTCTGTGTTGCAGTGGGCCTTGTTCCGCAAGGGCGATTTCGCGACCCAGGCATTGACCGCGCTCGCCTTCGTGCGCAGCCGGCCCGATGTCGAGCGACCGGACATTCAGCTCTTCTTCAACTCGACGCGTATGGACGCCAAGGTCTGGTTTCCCGGGATCACGCCGCCGCAACAGCACATGCTGGAGGGATATCCGTCGATCAATTACCCCGAAAGTCGCGGCGAATTGCGTCTGCGCTCGGCTGATCCGCGTGACCCTCCGCGTATCCGGCTCAATTTTCTTGGAACCGAAGGCGATCGTGCGACAGCACGTGAATGCATTCGATTGGTGCGACGCATCTACAATACGCCACCGCTCGGCCCGCTGATCGAGCGCGAGACTTCGCCTGGCGCCGAGGTCGTCTCCGACGCCGACCTTGATGCGTTTGTCCGGCGCACGGCCGAGGTCGGCCATCATCCCGTTGGGACCTGCGCGATGGGGACTGGGCCGGCGACAGTGGTCGATCCGCAACTGCGCGTGCGTGGATTGCAGGGGCTGAGGGTGGTCGACGCTTCGGTCATGCCAACCGTGCCGGGAGGCAACACCAACGGACCGACGATCATGATTGCCGAGCGCGCCGCGGATCTGATCGCGGGGAAGACGCTGCTTGCGGCGGCTTCGAGCGCAGTTCGATGAGCAAATTGTCGGTCGCACGGTCGACGATGTCATGGCATCCGGAGTCATGGCATCCGGAGCGTCGGATGAGGGTTCTGACAAGTGAGACTGGCTTTGAACCGCGTGAAGTCCTGGCGGCGAGCTTCACAAAGAAGACTTGCGGTGGTCGCAGCCGTCAATCACGTAACAAAAGGGGGAATTTGATGAGACGATCTATGAAAGCGGCCGCGGCGGCCGTCGCATGCACGCTTGCAGCGCTGGCGTTCAATGATTCCGCAGAAGCGGCCTCCGCGCCGAAATGCGGATTGAATACCGGCAAGCCTGCGACCGGTGCGCCCATCTCGATCGGCGGCATCGTTGGTCGGACAGGCCCGGCGGACTTCAGCTCTTCGGGCGATGCGGCTGCGGCGTATTTCAAGTGCGTCAACGAGAATGGCGGGATCAATGGCCGCCCGATCGAATACACGCTGGAGGACGACGCCTGGAAGCCCGAGCAGGCCGCGCAAGCTGCGGCCAAGTTGGTGACCGACAAGAAGGTGGTTGCCCTGGTCGGCAGCAACAGCTTCGTCGAATGCGCCGCTAACCAGGCGACTTACGAAAAGAACGAGGTGCTTGTCGTCGCCGGCGTCGGCATCCCCCGGGATTGCTTCTTTGGGAGGAACTATTCGTCAACGAACGCAGGTCCTCGGTTGAGCAACCTTGGCGCAGTGCAGTACATGCATGGGAAGTTCGGCATCAAGAGTGTCGTCTGTGTCGCGCCCAACATTCCCGGCGTCGGCGATTTCTCCTGCGACGGCGTCAAGGCGTGGGGTGCTTCCAAGGGTGTGGCGGTCAACGTGATCCTGATCGATCCCGCGGCAATCGACATGACCTCCATCGTCCTCCAAGCGATGTCGTTCAAGCCCGACCTGATCGAGGCGAGCTTGCCGCGTGACGGCGTGATTGCCTTGCTCAAGGCCGCCGAGGACCAGGACCTCGGTTCCAAGGTGAAGTTCGCCGCGCCGACCTCTGTCTACAATCTCGAGTTTCCGAAAACGATCGGTCCCTATTGGGACAACAAGGTCTACGCCCAGCTCGAGCTCGAACCTTTCGACAAGCAATCGCCCGACATGCTGAACTGGTATGCGGTGCTCGACAAGTATGCGTCCAAGAATGTCCAGCGCGATACATTCAATCAGGCGGGTTATTTGGCAGCGCGTTGGATCGTCGAGGTCATGCTGACAATGGACCCGGCGAAGATCGACCGCACATCGGTTACGGCCGCCCTCCGCGGTATGAAGTCGGGCCTTCAATCCGACATCGCGTGCGGCCCGTGGTATTTTGGGCCGGGCAATCGGCATAATCCCAACCACGCCGGATCGGTGGCCGTGACGTCGGGCGAGAAATGGGTGACCCAGCAGTCCTGCTTCGGGGTGGATGATCCTGATCTGGCAGACGTCCTGGCGACGGAGAAAGAGCTGGGCATTCGCAAGTAGGCGAGCCGGTGTGGGCCGAGCCGGAAACGGACCAGGGGCGACAATTCACGCCCTTGGTCATCGGCGGCAAAGCCGATTGTCCACGACCGGACGCTCCGCTGAGCGCCTGCGCCTCAAATCAATCGAGTGAATGATCGTGCCAAACCTTGGTCCTTTCGTCGTTTCCGGGCTCGCCACCGGCGCGGTATATGCGCTCTCGGCAGTCGCAATCGTAATCCTCTTCCGGGCTTCTGGTGTCGTCAACCTTGCGCAGGGCGCGATCGGTGCGCTCTCGGCGATCATCGCCTGGCAGATCGGAAACTCAGGTGGCCCTCCCTGGATCGGGTGGATCGCGGGCGTGATCGCAGCGATGGCGGTCTCACTGGCCTATGGCCGGCTCCTTGCTCCACGTGTAGCTCATAGCGATCCAGTGGTTCGAGCGGTGGCTACGCTTGGCCTGGCGCTCGTGCTGCTCGGGGTCATGGATTTCTTCTGGGGCGAATACGGCCGTGTTCTACGTCTTCCGACCGACAGTCTGGGTGTGCGCATCCTGGATGTGCGGGTGACCTACACGCGCCTGATCGCGCTAGGGCTCACATGTCTTGTTACGGTCGGCACGATCTTCTTTCTGGGATGGACGCGTATGGGGCTGGCGATGCGCGCGCTTGCCAACCGCCGGGACATCAGTGCGATGCTCGGAGTGCCCGTCCTGAAGGTCGATTCCTGGGCGTGGGCGATGTCGGGACTGATTGCCGGTGTCAGCGGCATCCTGCTCGCCAACCTTGCGCGGATGCAGCCCCTGTTCCTGACATTCATGGTCATTCCGGTGATCGCCGCCGCAATTGCCGGCCGTGTGCAATCGCTGGGTATCGCGGTTGCGGGCGGCCTGGCAATCGGCGTGATCGAAGCGATCGGCACGCCATTTCCGTCCGTCGCGCCCTACCGCACGTTGACGCCCTTCGTTTTTGCCATCGTCGCGCTGGTTTTCCTGCAGCGCCATGGGCATCCCCTGATCGGCGGCGGGGCTGGACTGGGAGCAGACGATGTGCGCTCGGGCGCGCCCGCTGGGAGCCAGCGCCATCGCGCGTTGGTCGGAGTCGCTGCCGGAGTTGCCACTGCGCTGGTGTTGGCGCTGGCGGTGCCCGAAATCGCCAGTTCATACTGGCTGCGTGTGCTGACCGCCTCCGCCATCCTGGCGCTCGGCTCGCTTGCCACCGCAATCATCTATGCGCAACTGGGCATGGTTTCCTTGTGCCAGTTCGCCTTGGTCGGCGTCGGCGGTTGGGTTGCGTTGCGTTCCTGGCATGCAATCCATTGGCCCTTCGAAATGTCGTTGCTGTGCGGTGGTGTCGGCGCAGCTCTGCTGGGTCTGATCTTCGGGCTGCCGGCACTACGCATGCGCGGTCTGTACCTTGCGCTGGTCACTTTGATGATCGCGGGTGGTTTCCAGGTGGTGATCACCGCCATCGATTTCCCCGACGGTGGAGCCGGCTTCATTGGCAAGATCTATAATGGGCCGCGCCAATATATGGACCGCCCCGGGCTCGCAACGACGGACGCCGCCTATTTTCGCTATTGCTTGGGAGCACTCGTCATCGGCTATCTCTTCGTCCTCTGGCATCAGCGCTCGCGAGCCGGGCGCGCCTGGGCGATGATACGTCGCAGCGAAGCTTGCGCCCTGTCGGCGAGCGTCAATATCGTCGCCTACAAGATATGGGCCTTTGCGCTCGCCGGCTTCCTTGCGGGCATCTGCGGCGGGCTGCTCGCGGGTCTCATCGGCACGCTCGACTTGACCTCGTTTCCGGCGAGCGAATCTGTGTTGCTCTTCGCGGTGACCCTTATCGGCGGCGCCTATAGCTGGCTGGGGCCGATTCTGGCGGGCTTGCTGCTGCGCGCCGTTCCCGGACTCCTCAACGATTGGCACATCGACGGCAATATCGCGACGATCGTCTTTGGAGCGGGCCTGTTGCATGCGTTGATTACCGCACCGCGCGGCGTTGCGGGCCAGATCCTTGATACCGTCGGGCGCATCAAGGTGTTTGCCGGACAGGTGCGACGGGAGAAGGCAGTATGATCGAGATCGACGGCCTGGGGGTCAGGTTCGGCGGGGTGACGGCGTTGAACGCGCTGACGGCATCGCTCGACGCATCGGTAACGGGATTGGTCGGTCCCAATGGCGCGGGCAAGACGACGTTGCTTAACGTGCTCAGCGGCTTCATCACGCCAACCGCTGGGTCCGTCAGGATCGACGGGCAGGACATCGGGCGTCTTGCGACGCATCGGCGGTCAGCATTCGGGATCCGTCGAACCTTCCAGACCGAGCAGGTGGTGCTCAATCTATCGGTGCGGGACAATATCGCGGGGATGCTAGATCATGTTCCCTACGGGACGAGCAGCCGCAACGACGTCATCAATGCGGCTCTGCGCTATACCGGTCTCTCGGATCGGGCCCATCTGATGGGGGGCGCCCTCGCGACAAGCGACCGGCGGATGGTCGAAATCGCGCGATGCATCGTCGGAGCCCCGAAGATCATCATGATGGATGAGCCCGGAGCCGGCCTTAGCGAATCCGAATCGGATTTCCTGCGCAAGACTATTGTTGGCATCCCGGCGTTCTGCGGGGCCCAGGTGCTGCTCGTCGATCACGACGTCGACCTGATCTCATCGACCTGCTCGAAGATGCTGGTTCTCGATTTCGGCACCATGATCGCCTACGGCCCGGTAGGTCCGACCTTGAAGGATCCGAAAGTGCGTGCCGCATACCTTGGAGAAACGGCATGACCGATTGCCTCCGGATCGAGCGTCTGGCGATTGCGCGCGGTGGCAAGCAGGTCGTGCATGGCGTGAACCTCGAGATTCCACCGGGGCAGGTTACGGCTCTCCTCGGCGCCAACGGAGCTGGCAAGAGTTCGCTCGTTCTCGCCGCGGCGGGTGCGTTGCCCGTTTCCTCCGGCGACGTTCTCATCGACGGAAGGTCCATTGGTGGCCTCAGGCCCGAGCAGGTTCGCCGTCTCGGAATTGCGGCCGTCCCCGAAGGCCACCACGTGCTCAGCGAACTATCGGTCCTCGATAATCTCCGGGTCGCTGGTCATCATCTGCCGGGTCGCAAGCGGGAGGATGGCATCGAGGCGGCGCTCGATACGTTTCCCGAGCTTCGCCCAAAACTCGGCGCGCGAGCGGGGTCGCTCTCCGGCGGTCAGCAACAAATGGTCGTACTTGCCCAAGCCATCGTCGAGCGCCCGCGCTACATCCTTGCGGATGAATTGTCATTTGGTCTTGCCCCCGTGATCGTAGCCAGGCTGGTTCCGGTGATCATTCAGCTCGCCGCTGATGGGGTCGGCGTACTGTTGATCGAGCAGTTCACGCATATCGCATTGCGAATCTCCCATCGCGTCCATGTCATGGAGCGGGGATATATTCGCTTCTCGGGCGAACCGGAGGAGTTACGGCAGAATCCGGATATTCTTCACAGCGCCTATCTCAGCGGGAATTAGCATGCTGTAATGTTACCGATCATGCGTTCATTGATCGCCATGCTTGGCGCGCGGGGCACGGAGGCTTCATTGAACCCACCGAGATCGCCAACGAGCTTCCAAGGTCGAATACAGAGCGACGATCAAGACGTTGGGAATCCACGAAGTAAACGCCAGAATCGGAGACATGCTGGAATAGCTGCCGTACCCCAATGCGTAACCGATCGGAATCTGCAGGCGAAGGACAACGGCGCCGAAGGTCATCGCGTAGCTGAATCGCATAAGTAGCCGATGCCACTCGAGCCTTCCCTGCACGGCCGAAATCCAGGCCGCTACAGTCGTGCCGATCCACAATACAGCGAGAATCCCGAAGCCGACGCCAGCCACCCAGCCACCCGAGGCAAAGGGTGACGTAGCCAACGCTCCTGTTCCACTCGTAACGCACGCGAGGACGTAAGTTCGGCCGGACCAACGATGCAGCGTCGGATGGCGCGCGCGCAGCCCCGGAAAGAATTGTAGCGGTCCCAGGACCAGAGCGGCAGGGGCTATGAGCATGTGCGTTAACGCCTGCAGAGGCGCTTGCAGTATGACTGCCTTGATATCTGGATCGATGCCGAACCATAGGTTTTCCAACGCGGCGTAGTATCGCAAGGAATGCGCGGCTACGACTGTGGCGAGCACGATCATCATGCACAGCCCAATTCGGGGGACGTATCCCTTCTGCATCTGTCTCGCACCCTACCGCTGCTATTGGTCAAACCGTCTGGTTTTCCTGCCGGAATTCTCCGGAGAGGGAAGCCCGACTATGATTGAACCGTTCGAGCGGACAAGTATTTGGGGGCCGCCGGCGCGGGAGCAGGGATGAAAGGATGAGTGCTGGGACGAATAGCGTTCTTAACGTTACGAAACGTCACGGCCCCGGCGTCGCGTTGTGAATCCCGTGCATAGCCGGGGCGTCGAGCGGCCTGTCGGCTCTGGGACTGACGCTCTCTCCGCCAGCCTCATCCCACCAATTTCCATTTCCCATCGCCCGCGCGCTTCAGCGCCGGGTCGCTCACCCGCACGTGCTCGGCGAGAAAATCGATGAACGCGCGCACGCGCGCCGGGAGCGGCGCGGTGTGGCCGACATAGACGGCGTGAATGTCTTCGCGGTCGCCGGGATTGTAGTTCTGCAAGACCGGGATGAGGCGGCCTGATTCGATGTCGGGACCGACGTGGAAGAGGGCGAGGCGGGCGAGGCCCACGCCGCCGAGTGCGAGGCGGCGGGCGGCTTCGCCGTCGCTGGCGCGGGCGGCCGGCGGCGGGACTGCTTCCTCGGTGCGGTCGCCGCGCCTGAATTGCCAGCCGCGAATCGAGCGCGGAAAGGTCCAGCCGATGCCGCGGTGATCGGCGAGATCGGCCGGAATCTTCGGCGTGCCGAAGCGGGCGAGATAATTCGGTGCGCCGACCACGACCATGCGGCTGGTGCCTAGCTTTCGCGCGACGAGGCGTGAGGCGCGCAGCGGGCCGACGCGGATGGCGACATCGGCGCGCTCCTGCATCAGGTCGATCAGCGTGTCGGTCAGCACCAGATCGAGCGTGACGTCGGGATGCATTTCCAGGAAGCGCGGGATCAGCGGCATCACGTGCAGCATGCCGAAGGGGATGTTGCTGTTGACAGTGAGGCGGCCGCGCGGTGCCGCGCCCGATGCCGCCTCGCGTTCGGCCTCTTCCATCTCGGCGAGGATACGCACGGCGCGCTGGTAGAACGCCTGGCCTTCCTCCGTCAGCGTGAGCTTGCGCGTGGTGCGGTTGATCAGCCGCGAGCCGAGCCGTGCCTCCAGCCGCGAGATCAGCTTGCTGACGCCCGACGGCGTCAGCCGCAGTTTTCGCGCTGCCTGGGTAAACCCGCCCAGGTCGACGACGCGGACAAAGACCTCCATCTCGGCGGAGCGGTTGGTGTCGAAGCGGGCCATGTTGAATTCACGTCACAAATGATTGGATTGCGGACATTCTAATGGTTTTGCCGCAGCGCGGCTATCTGCGTGGCTCGTACCATCCATTGGAGTCCCGCATGCCTCCCGCCGTTCTCGCGCTCACCGCCGGTGCCTTCGGCATCGGCACCACCGAATTCATCATCATGGGCCTGTTGCTTCAGGTCGCCGCCGACATGCACGTCTCCGTGCCGGTCGCGGGCCTGCTCATCTCCGGTTATGCGCTCGGCGTGTTCGTCGGTGCGCCGGTTCTGACGCTGGCGACGCGGCGGATGCCGCGCAAAACCGTATTGCTGGCGCTGATGGCAATCTTCACGCTCGGCAATGCCGCCTGTGCGCTGGCGCCGAACTACGAATTGCTGATGGCGGCACGGGTGCTGACCTCGCTGGCCCACGGCACCTTCTTCGGCGTCGGCTCGGTGGTGGCCACCAGCCTCGTCGCCGAGGACAAGCGCGCCTCGGCGATTGCGACCATGTTCATCGGCCTCACGGTTGCGACGCTTCTGGGCGTGCCCTTCGGCGCATGGTTCGGCCTGATGCTCGGCTGGCGCGCGGCGTTCTGGGCCGTGACGGTGATCGGCGTGATCGCCTTCGCCGTGGTGGCCGCGTTTGTGCCCGGCCATGTCGGCAACGGCGACAAGCCGATCTCGCTTGCCGAGGAGGTCGCGGTGCTCGGTCGTCCGCAGGTGCTGCTGGGCCTCGCCATGACCGTGTTCGGCTTCGCCGGCCTGTTCGTCGTCTTCACCTATATCCAGCCGATCCTGACGCGCTTCACCGGCTTTTCGGAGGCTGCTGTCTCGCCGATCCTGCTGGTGTTCGGCGCGGGTCTTGCGATCGGCAATGTCGCCGGCGGCAAGCTCGCCGACCACGGCCTGGCGCGGGCCCTGATCGGCACGCTCGCCGCGCTCGCCATCGTGCTGCTTAGCCTTGCCGCGGTGCTGTCGGTCAAGATCCCCGCCATCGCGCTGATCCTGCTGCTCGGCATCGCCGCCTTCGCAACCGTCGCGCCGCTCCAGCTTCGCGTGCTGGAGGCGGCCGGCCCCAGCGGCCGCACGCTCGCCTCGAGCCTCAACATCGCCGCCTTCAATCTCGGCAACGCGCTGGGTGCCTGGGCCGGTGGCGTCGCCATCGACCGCGGGCTTGGCCTCTCCGCGCTGCCGCTGGTGGCGGCCGGCATCACCGCAATCGGCCTCGTGCTGGCGCTGTGGAGCCTCCGGCTCGATCGTGCCGCGGTCGTCGTCGCGGCGTGCCCGGCGGAATAGGAGAGCGATCATGGAATACCGCAATCTCGGCGCTTCCGGACTCAAGGTCCCCGTCCTCAGCTTCGGCACCGGCACCTTCGGCGGCCAAGGCCCTCTATTCTCTGCCTGGGGCCGCAGCGGTACGGAGGAGGCGCGCAAGCTGGTCGACATCTGCCTCGATGCCGGCGTCAATTTGTTCGACAGCGCCGACGTCTATTCGAGCGGTGCCTCCGAGGAGATTCTCGGTGCTGCGATCAAGGGCCGCCGCGACAAGGTGCTGATCTCGACCAAGATGAGCCTGCCGATGGGCGATGGCCCGCTCGATGCCGGCTCATCGCGGCAGCGGCTGCTGACTTCGGTCGACGCAGCGCTGCGACGGCTCGGCACCGACACGATCGACCTCCTTCAGCTTCATGCGTTCGACGCGTTCACGCCGATCGAGGAGGTGCTGTCGACCCTCGATACGCTCGTGCGTTCCGGCAAGCTGCGCTATGTCGGCGTTTCCAATTTCACCGGCTGGCAGTTGATGAAGTCGCTCGCCATGGCGGACCGCCACGGCTGGCCGCGTTATGTCGCGCACCAGGTCTATTACTCGCTGCTCGGCCGCGACTATGAGTGGGAGTTGATGCCGCTCGCGCACGACCAGGGCGTCGGTGCGCTGGTCTGGAGCCCGCTCGGTTGGGGCCGGCTGACCGGAAAGATCCGGCGCGGCCAGCCGCTGCCGCAAGAGAGCCGCCTGCACGCCACCGCGCAATTCGGCCCGCCCGTGGACGAGCAGCGGCTTTACGCTGTTGTCGACGTGTTGGACGCGATTGCAGCCGAGACCGGCCGCACCGTGCCGCAGGTCGCGATCGCCTGGTTGCTGTCGCGCCCCACCGTCTCCTCCGTGATCATCGGGGCCCGCGACGAGGCGCAGCTGCGCGACAATCTCGGCGCGGTCGGCTGGTCGCTGAGCGTGGATCAGATCAAGCGCCTCGACGAGGCGAGCGCCGTGATGCCGCCCTATCCCTACTACCCCTACCGCATCCAGGAGGGCTTTGCGCGGCTCAATCCGCCGCTGGTGTGACGGGTGGCTAATAGAAGGCGGCAATCGCGGCGCCTAGTCCTTGCGGTAGGTTGGGTTCGCTCTTCAGCGTGTCGATGAAGACGGGATCGTCGGCCACAGTGAGACCATCGAGCTTGATCGGATGCAGCGGCTCGGCGACCGCTGCGACGGTCGCCAGATCGGGACCGGTCCGGACGCCGTTATAGGCGAGCCGTGGGCGCAATTGGACATTGTTGCCGAACTGCTCGTCCAGTGCGAGGCGCCATCCGGTTCGTGACACCGTTCCACGGGCGATCGCCGCGCTCATGGCGATGCTATGCGGTTGCAGCGTGCCGAGATTGCCAAGCGCGGCGCCCAGGCGGCTCATTGCCTCCGCCAGCGTGACCTTCTCGATCCCCGGATCCTGGTCGGGCGAGGTGAAATCGATCGTCCGCGCGCTCTTGCCGATCTTGAGGGCCTCGCCGCTTGCGCCGGCTTGCTGCATGGCCTTCTTCGTCCCGTAGCGCGGCCGTCCGCCGATCGTGACCAGGACGATATCCTGCTCGCGCGATTTGATCAGATGGCCGTAGGGATCGCCGGTCACTCCCTTCACGACCAGGAGATCGGCGAACTTGCCCTTGGCGATCGTCCCCAACTTTCCATCCCATTTCAGGATCGCGGCGGGATTGCGCGTCGCCATTGCGACGATGTCGTAGTCGCTGAAGCCGAGATTGAAATGTGCGGATACGACCTTCGCCGCCTTCAGCTCACCCAGCAGGTTCTTGCTGCCGGAGGGCGACCAGTCCGAGCCCAGCGCGATGGTGAGGCCTGCCGTGCGCGCGGCGACGACGTCGGTCGTCTTGCCATAGAGCAGCAGATTGCTCAGGGGCGACCACACGACCTTGGCATGGTTTTCAGCCATCGTTCCGAAGTCGGTCGCATCGAGCGCCGTACAATGAATGCCGGCCAGCGAGGGCTCGATCGCCCAGTCTCCCGAGGAATTGCGCAAGGCGAGGAAGTGGCTGTGCGCCTTGGCGTCGATGCCTTCGCTGAGATGCAGCAGGAAGCATGCCGACGATTTGAGCTCGTTGTCGAACTTCGCCCAATCCTCGGCATCGATGTCGGGAATCTTGGAGTGTGCCCGCGGAAGATCGGGCGGGCTTCCGATCTCGGCAGCGCGTAGCGCCCCCTTGTAGTATTTGTGGATCGTGCCGCTCCAGTTCGACAGCGTGATCCCCTGGCTCGTCGTCGTTCCCGCGACCAGGCATTTGGCTTCGACATAGCGAACCAGGGCCGGCAGCAGCGAGCCGTCGTCGGCAAGAGCGATCGCGCTCATGGGACCGGTCACGGACGTCTTGTACGATTTGGCGTTCTGCCACTGGTCGCGATTGCCAAAGAGCTGCGGCACGCGCCAGAGCGGCAGGATGTTGTAACTGAGGTGATTGTGCAGCTCGATCAGGCCGGGATAGATGGTGCCGCCGGTGGCCACCGCGGCGACGGCCTCGAAGCCCGTTGGGGCCGGCTGTCCCTTGGGCAGGATCGCGGCGATCCGATTATCCTCGATGAAGATCGTCCCGTTCTTGATGACGTCGCCCTCCGCGGCCATCGTCACGATCCGGCCAGTCAGCGCCCATCGCTTCGGGCTTGCGGCCGGGCTCATGGAATCACCCCATCGGGAATGGTGATCGTGATCGTGCGCCGCTTGGTTGCCGCGTCAGCGCCCTGGCGCACGGCCCATGGCGTGTCTCCCCGCATCCAGGCCGGCAGTCCCGCCGGAAGATCTTTTGCAATGATGTCGACGAGTTCGGACGGCTTGAAGGCGTCGCCATACGGCACGAGTGCCGTCGGCACGTCGGGATGCTGGACCTCAGGCGCCAGCGCGGCGAGGGCGGCATTCCATTTGGTCAGCATGATCTTGGTATTCGCGGCCTGCGTCGCCGAATCATGCGCAGAGCTTTCCGGCCAGGTCGGGTGGGTGATGTGCTGATACGCGAGAGTCTTGTAGGCCGCGCCGTCGGAGCTCTTGAGCCAGGCCTTCCAGGCTTCGTCCGCGAGGCCGCCGAGCGAGACGACAGCCTCGATGTTGCCGGGGCCCAGCACGGCCTTGAACCATTTGTTGCGATAGTCGACGATGCCAGGCTCGTTCTTGTGCTTGGAGCCGCCGCTCTGGCCGTAAACGCTGTACAGGAAGGTGTTCACCATCACGTAGCTCTGCGTGATGCCGAGCTTGGCCAGGAAGCCCTGGGTCCGGCGGCCCGCGGTGCCGACAAGGATTCGGCGCACGATGGTCTCGTGCTGGGCGGGATCCTGGCCGACGATCAGCACACGCGCCGATCCGTCGAGCCGGCCGCGGTGAAAGATCGGCCCCCATTCAATCCGGAAATCGTGGGGATCGTAGGCTTCAGCGCCGGGGTAGTTGGCGCACAGATCGCGAAAGGGTTGCTCGCCGTATCCGCCGTCGAATTCTGTGAGCATGGAAAATGCTCCAATCTGCCGATGTCGAAATAGCTGCGTCAAAAAAATGGTTGCCGCAATCTTGGCGGTCGTTTGTTGCACCATTCAACCTCTATATGGGTCAAGACAGGGGGCGCAAAGGTTCACGAATGTCTCTCGCTCCGGGGCCGTGACAGAGCGTCGCGACAACGCGCCATGCAGAAACGCGCCCTGTACACGGTCGCGTGATCTCCATAACCTCCGCGCGCAATTTTCAGGAGATGCGACGTGGCGAAGAAGACGGCAAGCAAGAAGAAAAGTGTTTCAAGGAAAGTAACGAAGACCTCGAGCAAGAAAGCCACCGCCCGCAAGGGCGCCGTCGCGAAAGCCGCGAAGAAGGCAGTCAAGAAGGCGACCACGCGCAAACCGGCCACGGCGCGCCGTCCCAAGGGACCGGTCTGGCAATGGTCTGCAGTCGACACCGCGGCCGCGATCCGCAACGGCGCAATCTCCGCGGTCGAGACCGTCGAGGCGCATCTGGATCGGATGCGCGCGGTCAATCCCAGGCTGAATGGGGTCGTTGTCGATCTCAGCGAGGAAGCGCTGAAGGCCGCGCATGCGGCCGACAAGCAGCGCGCCAAGGGCGGCGAGCTCGGCCTCCTGCACGGCGTGCCCATCACCATCAAGGAAAACGTCGATTACGAAGGCCGGCCGAACTTCAACGGCGTGCCCGCCAACAAGGACCTCATCGCGCCGTCGGATGCGCCTGTTGTCCGCAACCTGAAGAAGGCCGGCGCGATCGTCATCGGTCTCACCAACACGCCGGAATTCTCCTTCCGCGGCTTCACCGACAATCCCCTGCATGGGCTGACGCTGAACCCCTGGGACCCCGATATCACCTGCGGCGGTTCCTCGGGCGGCGCGGGTTCGGCGGTGGCCGCCGGCATCGGCACCATCGCCCACGGCAACGACATCGGCGGCTCGCTGCGCTGGCCGGCGCATTGCAACGGCATTGCCACCATCAAGCCGACGCAGGGCCGCATCCCCGCCTTCAACGGCAGCGCAACGGCTGAGCGGCCGATGCTGGCGCACCTGATGTCAGCGCAGGGGCCGCTCGCCCGCCACGTCGCCGACGTCCGCCTTGCGCTGGAGGTGATGAGCCAGCGCGATCCGCGCGACCCCTGGTGGGTGCCGGCGCCGCTGGTCGGCGAGAGGCCGAAGGGACCGATCAAGGTCGCGCTGGCGAAGATCCCCGACGACATGGACGTCGATCCGTCCGTCGCCGCGGCGCTGCGCCAGGCCGCCGATCACCTCGAGCGTTCCGGTTATCGCGTCAGCGAGGTCGAGGTGCCCGACATCAACGGCGTCTGGCAGACCTGGTGCGACATCATCACCAACGAGACGATGGTGATGCAGGAGGCCGCGATGCTGAAGGTCACGACCGAGGATTTCCACAAGGCGTGGAACGGCATGAAGACCAAGGCCAACGTGCTCGATCTCAAGGCCTGGATGCAGGCGACGGCCGCGCGCAACGGCCACATCCGCGCCTGGCAGCTGTTCTTCGAGGACTATCCGGTCGTGCTGGCGCCGACCACGGTCAGTCCGACGCCGGGCCCGCGCGACGACACGGTCAGCGCCGAGCGCGTGCAGGAGGTGTTCTGGGGCGGGATACGCTTCATCTCCGCGATCAATGTGCTGGGCCTGCCCGGCGCGGTGGTGCCGGTGGCGCTGCACGAGGGCAAGCCGATCGGCGTGCAGCTCATCACCGGGCGCTATCGCGAGGACCTCGCGCTCGATGCCGCGGCGGCGATCGAGAAGCGTGCCGGCGTGCTCGCCCATCGCCTCTGGGAGACGATGGAGTAGCAGTATTCTCACCCTCTCCCCTTGTGGGAGAGGGTGGCTCGCCGCAAAGCGGCGAGACGGGTGAGGGGTTTCTCTCCTCGAGCGATCTCGTGCATTGGAATTCGTGGATGCAACCCCTCATCCGGCGCTTCGCGCCACCTTCTCCCACAAGGGGCCTGTTGCGTTATTGGCTTTTGAGGCTGAAGACGTCACGAGAGAAGGCCTTGGTCGCGGCAATTGCCTGCCAATATCTGTAGTTGTCGCCCTCGGAGGGCGGCTCACGCGGCGATCGTGGCCCACCGCCTCATGTTGAAGGCGATNGAGGCGAGCAGGACTTGTCCGGTCGCCTTGATCAGACCGACGTAGCGGATGCAGGTCAGCCGCATGCGGCGTTTGAGAGTAGCGAAGGTGGTTTCGACCTGGGCTCGTCGGCGCGCGATGAGGAGGTTGTA
>NZ_AXAB01000071.1:0-26541 GCF_000472645.1 Bradyrhizobium sp. WSM2254
GTCTCAAACGGGCCACGAGCGGAAGCACTCCACTGAGTGAGACTTTCGCTTCCAGGTGTAGTCTTCAGCTTCGGGCCGAGGTTGCAGGCAATCAGGTTGAGGAGGAAGTCGGCGGCGACGCGAGCGGGGCCTCGATGTTTCGTCATTGCTCGCCTCGTGTTAGACTTTGCCTGCCCGATCAGGGAGAACAGCCATGACCGCCGAGTTCGATGAAGACCGCTTCAATATGGCTATCCGTAAATTTCTGAAGCATGTCGGAGTTACATCGCAGCGTGAAATTGAGAACCTAGTGCGTAGCGGGGAGGTGAAGGGTGGCAAGCTCAAACTGCGAATGACCTTGTCCGCTGAGGGGACGCCGCTGAAACATGTGGTCGAGGAAACAGTCGCGCTCTGACGATTGTCCCGGCTGTGGGAAGCCATGGCCCTGATCCTCACGAAGGCTATCATTGCGGTCGCCGGCCGAACGTCGCCTTCGGGTCAAACTCGGAAGTCCGCGGGTCCATGGTAGATGGTCTGCTCTGCCACTGTGAGCGGACATGACCGGATCCGCGGTTCAGGTTCGCGAAGGGCCACATCCGTACTCTCAAACCGTTACCGCGAGCTAATCAATCCTCGTCAACGAGCACCTCCGGCTGTTTTCGCTGTCTCAGGGCTGCAGGAGTGATAGGAGCCTTTGACGGTCTTGATCGCGCAGGCGCTGGCATTCACGCAGCCGTTCCAACTCCTTTTCAGCGCTTGCAGCATTCTGACCCTCACGTTTCAAGTCGAGAACTAGCCGCTCCTGTTCTGCAAGCTGGCGCTCTCCTGCGACCACCTCGCGTTCAACACGGCCCAACTCATCATAGATCGAGGTTCTGTCCATCGAAGCGCTCCACGGTGCTCGATCAACCCGATCCACGTTTCACCGTTCCTCCATTTTTTCCGTTTTTTCCCGACCGTTTTGACGCTACCGGGAGGGGTGGAGTCGCTCGCGAGCAATCGACCCGATACGACGGGCAGCGCGTGCAAATCCACTCCCGCGAGACGGGGAAGTAGCTTTGGACACCTGCTACCCGTGAGTCATGGGCGCACTTGGACGGGCTTACGCGCTCGGCGCCCTCGTCCGCACCTATCTCGAAAGCCGCCGCAAGGAGATGCGCAAGATCGACCTGGGCCTTGCCACCTTCATCTACGTCAGCGCGATCGAGGCCGTCGCGCACAACACGGTGCCGAACCACGCCGACATGCTCACGGAGAAGACGGTGCGGACGCTGGTGGACGAGACGACGCGGATGGTGGTGGGGTATTTGAGGTATCCGGAACGATGTCTGGGGCATGCACGCGACCTGCTGGCCGCGAAGACAGGTTACGCTTCATGGCGCGGGGAGACGACAGCTCCGCTCCGGACGTTCATCGCACGAACCGGCATGAAGACATCATGCCCCTGTTTTGCCCGACGGGTCACACCGATTCGGAAAAACGTTATCCGCCAATACACCAATAGCTTCGCTACTGTGCATGGGGTTGTTTTCGGCATTTTAATTTTGCCGGCCACCGAAGCGGCCACCGCTACTGATCGTCGCGCATGCGTCACGGGCGGGAGCAGGCTCCGCGCCGACGGTCAGTCCACCCGACAGATGAGTTGGAAAAAATGGTCGGAGCGAGAGGATTTGAACCTCCGACCCCTAGTCTCCCAGACTAGTGCGCTAACCGGGCTGCGCCACGCTCCGAACGTCGTTCCATTAGCTAGGATCGTCGCTTTGCGCAAGGCGAGGTCACAGCATTTTGGTATCGCGATCTGGTTGGCTCCGAGCCCAGAGCCCCGGAACTGGCCGCAAAGCCGGCGGAATGCGGCCCCTAGCCGTCCTTCAGCGCCAGGTCCAGCATCTCCCGGCAGGCGACGAGGTCGGCGAGTACCCGTCCCAGCCGCTCCCGGTCCAGCGCGCTGGGGCCGGCGGGCGCGGCGGGGGTGCCGCCCTTGCGGAAGGTGGTGAGGATTTCCTCGTCGTCGACCTCCGTGAAGCGGAAGTCGATGCCTTCCTCTTCGTCGCCCTGGTAGTCGTCATCGTCGGCGTCAGTGACGCCCTTGATCGGCGCCTCCTCGTCGTCCGGCTCCATCAGGCTCGCGCCGATGGCGTCCTCGATGGCCCCGAACGAGACCGCGGCCGCGCCGTCGGCGAGGCCCTGCACCGACTTGACGCCGTGCTCCTTCAGGATCCGCTGCACCCCGCGGATGGTGTAGCCCTCCCCGTAGAGCAGCCGGCGGATGCCCTTGAGCAGGTCGACGTCGTCGGGGCGGTAATAGCGGCGGCCGCCGCTGCGCTTCATCGGCTTGATCTGGGAGAACCTGGTCTCCCAGAAGCGCAGCACGTGCTGCGGAATGTCGAGTTCCTGCGCTACTTCGCTGATGGTTCGGAACGCATCCGGCGCCTTGTCCAAATGCCAAATCCTTATCCGAAAGGCGGTTACGCCTCGGGTTGAGCCTTGCTGGCGTCGCCGTTGGTGCGGTGCTGGGAGTTGATCCGCTGCTTCAGGATCGCCGACGGCTTGAACACCATGACGCGGCGCGGCGAGATCGGCACTTCGGTACCGGTCTTCGGGTTGCGGCCGATCCGCTGGCCTTTCTTGCGAACCATGAAGGAACCGAACGAGGACAGCTTCACCGTCTCGCCCTTCTCCAGGCAGTCGGTGATCTCCTTCAGCACGAGTTCCACGAACGCAGACGATTCCGTCCGCGACAGGCCCACCTTCTGGTAGACGGCTTCGCAGAGATCAACACGCGTTACGGTTTTACTTTGATCGGTCATCGCCCTGCCCCACATCACGGCGAACAATTGTTGTCTGAAATTATGAGCTTACGATACGGCGGTCAACAGCGCTCATCAATGCATACGCATCGATAATCGGCGCTGATTCCGGCAAAATTTTATCGACTGTGGCTCTACCAGCGCACCAGCGCCGAGCCCCAGGTGAAGCCGCCGCCCATGGCCTCGAGCAGAATCAGGTCGCCGCGCTTGATGCGGCCGTCCTTGCGCGCCACCGACAGCGCCAGCGGGATCGAGGCCGCCGAGGTGTTGCCGTGACGGTCCACCGTCAGCACCACCTTCTCCGGCGCGATATGCAGCTTGTGCGCGGACGCGTCGATGATTCGCTTGTTGGCCTGGTGCGGCACGAACCAGTCGATGCTGTCGGCATTGAGCCCGGTCGCCTCGAAGGCATCGACGATCACGTCGGTGATCATGCCGACCGCGTGCTTGAAGACCTCGCGGCCCTCCATGCGCAGATGGCCGACGGTCTGGGTCGAGGACGGTCCGCCGTCGACGAACAGCTTTGCCTTGTGGCGGCCGTCGGAGCGCAAATGCGTGGTGACGATGCCGCGGTCGGTCGCGGCACGGCCCGGCTGCTCCTGCGCCTCCAGCACGACCGCGCCGGCGCCGTCGCCGAACAGCACGCAGGTGCCGCGGTCGTTCCAGTCGAGGATGCGCGAGAAGGTCTCGGCGCCGATCACCAGCGCGCGCTTGAAGGCGCCGGTGCGCAGGAAATTGTCGGCGGTGGCGAGCGCGAACACGAAGCCCGAGCACACCGCCTGCAGGTCGAAGGCCGCACCGTGGTTGATGCCGAGCCCGTGCTGCACGGCGACAGCGGTCGCGGGGAAGGTGTTGTCAGGCGTCGAGGTCGCCAGCACGATCAGATCGATCGACTGCGCGTCCATGCCGGCATCGGTGAGCGCGGCCTGCGCCGCCTTGATCGCCAGGTGCGAGGTGAACTCGCCCTCGGCCGCAATGTGCCGCTCGCGAATGCCGGTGCGCTGGACGATCCACTCGTCGGACGTGTCGATACGCGCCGCCAATTGGGCGTTGGTCACCACCTGCTCCGGCAGGTAGGAGCCGCAGCCGAGCACGACCGAACGAATTTGAGTCACGAAACATCCTCCGGCGCGGGCTGCACGGAACTGAGTGCACCACCCTCGCGGTTGAGCATCTGATTGATCTTGTTCAGGAGATCGTAGTGAGCCATCTCATAGCCAACATCGATCGCATAGGCAAAGCCTTCGGCGCTGGTTCCACCGTGGCTTTTAACCACCAGTCCGTTGAGCCCCAGAAACACGCCGCCATTGGACTTGTTGGGGTCCATCTTGTCCCGCAGGGCCTGGAACGCGCTGCGCGCAAAGAGATAGCCGAGCTTGGACAGCCAGCTCCGTTGCATCTCGTTACGGAGTAATTCCGCCATCTGCCGCGCGGTTCCCTCGGCAGCCTTCAGCGCGATGTTGCCGCTGAACCCTTCGGCGACGATGACGTCGGCCAGCCCCTTGCCGATGCCGTCGCCCTCGACGAAGCCGATATAGTCGAGCTCCGGCAGGTTCCTCGCCCGCAGGATCTCACTGGCTTCGCGGATCTCCTCGTGCCCCTTGATCTCCTCGGCGCCGATGTTGAGCAGGCCGACCGTGGGGCGCGGCTTGTTGAACAGGACGCTTGCCATCGCCGCGCCCATGACGGCCAGCGACACCAGATGGTGCGCATCGCCGCCGATGGTGGCGCCGAGGTCGAGCACGACGGACTCGCCGCGCTTGGTCGGCCATATCCCCGTGATCGCCGGGCGGTCGATGCCCGGCAGCGTGCGCAGGTGGAAGCGCGACATCGCCATCAGCGCGCCGGTATTGCCGGCGGAGACCGCGACCTCCGCCTCGCCCTTCTTCACCGCATCGATGGCAAGCCACATCGAGGAGGTCCTGCGGCCACGGCGCAGCGCCTGGCTCGGCTTGTCCTCCATGCTGACGGCGACGTCGGTATGAACGATCCTGGAAGCGGCCTTGAGCGCGGGGTGCTTCTCGAGCTCGGGCTCGATCCTGGCGCGGTCGCCGACCAGCAGGAATTCGATCTCCCGATGCCTCTGAAGCGAGATGGCGGCGCCTGGAATGACCACGGCGGGGCCGACATCGCCTCCCATGGCGTCAAGCGCGATGCGAACCTTGCTTAGCATAAAAGTCCTGGAAACCTGGTCTGGTGCGGTCTTGAACGAGCGGGAGCCGCGAAATGGGTTCGCCACGGACATGGCGACGGCCAGGCGCCACGCCGCGCCCGGACCGGGGCGCGACAATAGCGTTTTGTTATCCCGAAACAACCTCTTGCCCCCAGCCTTTTGCATTCGGGGCGACCCGGCGGCAAACGCGAAAATTCGAAAGAAATATATATAAATCAAATAGATGAAACAGGCTTTCAAACCACTCCCGCAAAGACCTCGCGCGGCCTGGCAAGCGGTCTTACGGGGAATCGGCCGCTATTGGCCTTTCTTCTTGTCCTGAAGCGCCTTCAGCGCTGCGAAGGGATGGTCCGCCGGGTCGAGGGCAACGACCTCCGCCTCGAACACGGCCCCCGGCTTGCGCGGATAGGGGTCGATCGCCAGGAACAAGGCATCGGTGGCGAGCCGGCCAAGGTCGATGATGCCATTGATGATGGCTTCCGGCGGGTCGATGACCTCCGGCGGCTCCTCGTCGTCCTGCCCCTCCTCGATCAGGTCGGACAGGCGGCGCGCCTCGGCCTCGGGGGCGAAGGTCAGGTCCACCTCCTCCTCGATCTCGTTCTCGATCGGATCGAGCGTGACCACGCAGGTCTGGCCGACCCGGGCGCGGACGTGGCCCGTGACATGGAGCCGGCCGCCGCTTTTCGGCACGACGTCGAAGCTGGCATTGGCGGACAGGATCTCCCGCACGCCCGCAACCTCGGCCATGACCTTCCGTTCGGCGGCCGACGCCTCGATCACGCGGTGCAGGCCGGTGTCGGGAATCTGCGCAACGATGACGGGGACCCGCCAGGGATCGGGCTGGGATCCAGTATTCGGTCGGTTCATGGCGTGACATCCTCGGAAAGCGCCGGGGGAAAGTTGAAGGACGCGCGCAGCAGCGCGGCCTCGTCGATCCGGCCGAGATCGGCATCCGTAGCCCGCGCGTAGGCCGCGAGCCGCTTCGCCTGGTCGAGGCCAGCCCCATTCAAGATATTCTTGCAGATCGCCGCCGCCAGCGCCTCAACCCCACCTTCGATCGCCTGGTCATAGGCCTGCACCCGGCCGTAGAAGGCCTCGCCGAAGGCCCGCATCCGCTTCGGCACGGTCTGGTCGCCGACCCCCATCTCCCGCAGATTGTCGTCCATGTCTTCGCAGAATCGGTCGAACAGCGCCTGCGACAGCTCCGTGGCGCCCTGGACCGTGCGCAGGCGGCGCAGCAGCAGCCAGAGATGGAGCAGCAACAGGTCGAAACGCCCGTTAACCGTATCCGGTACGCCCAAGTCACGGTAAAATATGGGTTCTCGCGCCTGCGTCACGATCATGCCATAGATGGCTTCAATGGTGCCCGGCGGGGCTAGGCGGGGTTTCCTGAAGTGATTGAACGGCCAAAGCATTGTGGTTTCCGCAAGCGGGCGCGCGCGTGTTGCATTCAGAGCCTCCGCCCGGTACTTCAGCGCCTCGCGCGACGCAAGGGGACGGAATCAGTTCCGCTATGACGATAACGAACCAGACCAGCCCGCGCGCAGACAAGCGGCGCGGCCTTCATGCACGCTGGCGCGGCCTGCGCATGGCCGCCGCTGCGGCCTTGGTCGGCGTGGCGCTCGCGGGCTGCACCGGCGAGCAATTCCAGAAGGGCTACATCCTGCCGCCCGGCGCGCTGGAGCAGATTCCGATCGGCGCAAGCCAGGACCAGGTGCTGATCGTGATGGGCACGCCCTCCACGGTCGCGACCCTCGACGGTGAGGTCTTCTACTACATCTCGCAGCGCTCGGAGCGCATGGTCGCGTTCATGAATCAGCAGGTGGTCGATCAGCGCGTGATCGCGATCTACTTTGACAAGAACCGGCGCGTGCGCCGGCTGGCGAATTACGGTCTTCAGGACGGCAAGATCTTCGACTTCATCAGCCGCACCACGCCGACGTCGGGCCAGGAGATGAGCTACCTCACGCCGCTGTTCAAGCTGCTCAGCTTTAACTGAGCCTTCAGCCTGCGGCGTCGTGCCGCCCTTCGCGCGGCACTTGCGCTCGCGCGCAGCTTGCCGTCGCGCACCGGGTTCCATACGCTCCCTGCAAAACAAGAAGCAGGGAGTGGATTCGTGCCGAAAACGTTGTTGTCCCGCCGCCGCGTGCTCACCGGTGCTGCCGGCCTGTCGGCCACAGCGATCCTGCCGCGATCGAGCCTGGCGGACTGGAAGCCCACCGAAAACGTCCGCCTGGTCGTGCCGGCTGCGGCCGGCGGTTCGACCGACGTCATGGGCCGGCTCCTGGCCGCCCACCTGCAAACCGCCTGGGGCCAGTCGGCCGTCGTGGAAAACCGCTCCGGCGGCGGCGGCACGATCGGCACCGCCGAGGTGGTTCGCGCCAAGCCTGACGGACACACCATCCTGATCGGCAATCCCGGGCCGAACGCGATCGCCTACAGCATCTTCAAGAACCTCACCTACAAGCCGGACCAGCTCCAGCCCGTCTCCAACATGATCCGGATCCCGAACATCGTCTCGGCGCATCCGAAGACCGGCATCAAGTCGGTCGCCGAGCTGATCGCCTATCTCAAGGCCAATCCGGACAAGCTCAGCTATGCCTCCTCCGGCGTCGGCCAGAGTCCTCACCTCACCGGCGCCTGGTTCCTCCAGCTCACCGGGATGAAGATGACGCACATCCCGTTCCGCGGCGCAGGTCCCGCGCTCCAGGCCGCGCTCGCCGGCGACATCCAGATCCTGTTCGACAACCTCTATCCGAGCCTGCCGCAGGTCCAGAACGGCACGCTCACCGGCCTCTGCGTGACGACCACCGAGCGTAGCGACCTCGCGCCGAACCTGCCGACGATGCGCGAGAGCGCGCCGGAGCTGGCCAATTTCGACGTCTCGTCCTGGTTCGCGGTGTTCCTGCCGAAAGGCGTCCCTGCCCCGGTCCTCGAGGCGCTCAACCTGCAAGTGAAGGCGGTGCTGGAGCGCGACGACATCAAGAAGAACATCGCCGCCATGGGCGCCCGCGCCGACTACGGCACGCCGCAGCAGTTTGCCGACTTCGTGGACGCCGAGACGAAGAAGTTCGCCGGCATCATCCAGAAGGAAGGTTTGCAGATGGATGTGCAGTAGGCGGGCCCGCTTTCGGCGCCGGAGGTTTGAACCAGTTGAAGGCGATGAGGACGGCCGCCGCCAGCGCGACCGCCAGCATTGTACGAGCACCGGATTGCCGGCCACCGGCTTGCACCCTGCCGCAAGTCGGACAGACCGTGTCGGCGATCAGCATGTCGCAGCCGCACCGGATACACCTGGTCGTCTCGAACTTCATGGCGACGGTCCCCCGTAAGGCGCACAACAAAAAACCCGCGGTTTGCACCGCGGATTTGTCGTTGGTAGAGCCAAACAAGTTCAGTGCGCCTGGATCGCCAGCAGCAGCAAGGCCACCATGCTCCCTGCCCTTCCTGCTGGGCCACGCCTCCGGCAAAAGTGAAAAACAACCCCATGCACAGTAGAACTACAGTTGCTCGCCGGCACGAGGCCAGCTCGATCAAGCTATGGCCCGTCGGATAAATCGGCCAAAGGGTGAGCGGGGCATCTGGCAGCGCAGATATTGGGAGCACACCATTCGCGACGAAAATCGATCTCGTCCGGCATGTCGACTATGTTCATATCAATCCGGTCAAGCATGGGCTCGTCGACCGGGTACACGACTGGGCGCCGTCCTCGTTTCACCGTCACGTCGAGCTTGACAACTATTCAGCCGATTGGCAGGCGATCAATCGGATGATGGCCGCGATTACGGAGAGCGGCGATCGGGAAGAGATGGGGTTTCGCAAGGGCTCAACCCATCTTACGGGCTAAACTAGACACTTCGCGATTGCTGGGCCGGAGTTTAAAACGACGCTCACGAAACACTCATTCACGGAATCGCTGGTCTTCGTCGTAGCGCACCTACTTCGCACGGGGCGTGCCGATCGCCACACCGGTGAGCGTCCCGTTTATGTGCATCGGACCATACAGTTCACCATAGGTATTGCACCCAAACACACGATGGGTCCGGTACAGTTCCGACATGTCGCGGTCGCGTTGATGCTCGACGCCCATACGCCTCTGAAGGGACTCGAATCCGATATAGAGTGAGACCTCCCCGATTTCTTCCTGGATTTGCGCGAAAAGATCACTGGTTGGGTCGACCGGGTCACGCAGTGTGGCCACCGTAAACACGAGGCCTTTGTCAATGGCGGAGGCAAAATGGAGCGTACCGTCCGCATCGACCCGGCGTATCGAGCGTGCGTAGTACGCATCGCCGATCCGTACGAGCACAGGATGGGATGCAAACGCAGTTGCATCGAATACACCGCCGGCGATGCCGGCCATGCGTGAATACTCGGCTGCTGCGGGCTCGGCATTCAATTCTCTGACAGTACGTTGATCTGGATCAGCCTCCGTCACTACCATTTTTTCTGTGCTAGGCTCCCAAGTGTCGCAAGAAAAAATGAGGAACGGCAACGACGTCTTAAACAAAAGGAGCACCGCCGCATCTGTATGGGCGCGGCCCCCGAAGTAGACCGAGCTGCGCTCAAATCGCAGACCATCTGCGGCCGAGCCGCCGACCAGCGGAATATGACCAAGCGAGGCATGGATCGCGGCCAATACGACCTCTTCCCGCTGGCACATTCCATCGATGAGCAACAGCCCGAAACAGCGCTCGCCGTCGGCATTGCCGCCTTGCCGGAAGAAGCGATGCCGAATATCTGCGCCAATAGTGCGATCGTCTCCGATACGAAAATTCGAAAGCCCCAGGATGGGGTGAGCAGCCACGTCGAAGTCGGCAGCGCTGAAGGCGAGCGCGACGACGCTGTTTTCATCCCATCCGTTGAGCGCAATCTCGCCGGCGGTCGTGCAACCGAAGACTGGCGTGCCCATGAAGCGGGTTATCATTTCGGCCGCAAACTGTTGCGGATCGTAACAAGGAGAAACAAACACGAGCACTGCCGCAAGCCCGCTGGCCGGGAGAACGCTTGCCAGCTCCGCCGCCGCACCCGCGGGGGTAGACGCTTTCGTCTCGACGGCTACAACACCGGATGGGCATCGATTGAGCATCGGCGTCAGAAACCTGCTTGCTGAAGCGCGATGAATTCCGATTGAATCATCATCGCGCTTTAGCTGTTTGATTGAGCTTGATCCTTTCGAAACGCCGCCTTCGTTATCGGAATGCGGCCGTTCAGTTTACACGTGTGGCGAGCAACTCGTGCAGGTTAGCGTCGAGCTGTGCGAGCATCTGCGGATCGGTCCCGAATAGACCCAGGTGCCCGTCGATGCTGGCCAGCGGGCGGAACTCGCTTCCCGGAATGAGCCGCTGCTCGGCCTCACAATCGGCCGGCGGGAAGAACATGTCGTGACTGATCGGCATGACGAATGTCTTCGCCTTGATACGCCCGAGAGCAGTAGCAAGGTCGTCGTCGGCGTTGCGACTGACGTCGCCGCGCTGCCACTTCCACGCCATGGATAGCAGATTGTTCGGGTCCATCGGCGCGAAGTAACCGGTCATAAAGGTGTCGACAAAGGCCTGCACGGTTTCGAAACCCAGCGCCTTGTGCCGATTGGCGCGGAAGAAGTCGGTGCTCCAACCCATCACGGTCCAGAGCTTCGCCTGTCGCTTGAGGCCCGCGGCGACGTCGGCCGGCGAGCCGTAGCGTCCTTCGCGGAAGCCCGGATCGCTCGTGATTGCCTCATTCAGCGTCTCCGCGAAGAGGAAGTCGTGCTCAGTATTTTTCGCCGTACCGGCGATCGGCGCCGCGCGCTTGACGAAATCCGGATAGCGCACGGCCCACTCGTAGGTCTGCTGCGCGCCCATCGAGCCCCCGACTACGAGTGCTAGGCTCTTGAGCCCGAAGTTTTCGGTCAACAGCCGATGCTGGGCGCGCACGTCGTCGGCGATGCGGACCTTTGGAAAATTTGGTCCGGCCATCGCCCCACTGGCGTTGTGCGGCGATGTCGACAATCCACTGCCGATTTGGTTGACCACGATGATGAAGTATTTCGCAGGATCGAGCGCCCGGCCGGCGCCGATATAGGCCTGCTCCATGATCTTGCTCGTGCCCGAATACCAGGTGGGAACGAGAATGGCGTTGTCCTTCGCTGCGTTGAGCGCGCCGTGTGTGGCGACGGCGAGTTTACAGCCGGGAATCGTGCCACCATCCTCGAGCGGCAGGTCGCCGATGTCGATCATCTCGTAGGGCCCGTGACCTTCAGGCCCGTAATAGGGATTGTTGCTCATTTGAATTTTCCTTCGGACCGGAATCAGTTCATCGCGAGACCGGGATAGCCGCCGGCGGCCAGTTCGTCGCATTGTCGATTGTAGTTGCCGACGCCCCCGATATAGGACAAGAGCCGGCGCGGCTTGCCGTCGACGTTGGAGCCCATGTACCAAGAGTCGGTTTTGATCACGAGCGTCGCCGCCGCGGTGTCGTCATGGTGCTTCACCCAATTGTCCTCGAACTCCCGGGTGGCCTCGATCGTTTGCTTGTCATGCGTCCGCGCGTAGCCGATGCAGTCGGTGATCCAGTCAACTTGCTGCTGCAGACAGGTGGTCATGTTGCAGAGTGCGGCCGAAGGTGCGAGCGGCGCGCCGGTCGTAAACAGGTTCGGATAGCCATGGACCTGGAGGCCCATGGCGGTACGAATCTCCTGCTTCCATTGTTCTGTCAGCGAACGACCGTCGCGGCCGCGGAAGTCGATCCGGCTCAGCGCGCCGGAGCCGGCGTCGAAGCCGACCGCCAGGATAATGACGTCGACCTCATGCAACTTGCCGTCGGAGGTCTGGATACCCTCGGGTACGATGCACTCGATCGGCGTGGACCGGCAATCGACTGCTTCGACGTTGCCCTGCAGATAGACCTCGAGATAGCCGTTCTCGAGCGGCACGCGGTGCGTGCCGAAGCCATAATCAGAAGGGATCAGGAGGTTGCACAGTTTCGGATCGTTGCGCAGGCGTTCGCGCATCTTGCCCCGTACGAAGTCGGACACGACGGCGCTGACCGATTCGTCGAAGAACATCTCCGGGAAGGTCGCGAGCCACATCGATAGCGAGCCTTCTTTCCAGAACTTTTCCAGCACTTCCGTGCGCTCTCCGGGCGTCAGCTCCGCCCAGGGACGATTCTCGAAGTCGTAATGGAAGCCGGCGAAGGTCGAACGGACTCGCTTCTTCAGGTCGTGGAATTGACTGGCCCAGACGTCCCATTCGGCCTGGCTGTATCGCGGATTCTTCATCGGCACCACGTATTGCGGCGTCCGCACGAAGATCTTCATTTCGGCCACGTCGGGGGCGATGGTCTGGATGACCTGGATGCCGGTCGCGCCGGTGCCGACCACTGCGACGCGCTTACCTTTGAGATCGACGCCGGTCTTCGGCCATCGTCCGGTATGGTGGATCTCACCTCGGAACGTCGACTGGCCGGGAAAGCGGTCGACGAGCGGGGCCGACAGCATGCCGCAACAGGCGAGGACATACTGCGTGTCGATCTTCTCGCCGGCGTCCGTCGTTACCGTCCAGCGGCCGTCCTTCTCGCGATAGTGGGCCGAGGTGATGCGGCTGTTGAACTGAATGTCCTTCTTCAGGTCGAGGTGATCCGCGACGAAGTTCAGCCAGCGTTCGGTCTCCGGCTGCGCGGGAAATCGTTCGCTCGGCTTCCAGGCCTTGTACAGATCTTCGGAGAACCAATACTGGTAGACCTCGACCTGGGAGTCGAAGCGCGCACCCGGATAGCGATTCCAGTACCAGGTGCCCCCCACCCCCGATGCCGTATCGTAGGCGCGGACGTTCAGTCCCATCTCGCGCAGGCGATACAACTGATAGAGACCGGCGATCCCGGCGCCGATGACGAGCGCGTCCAACCGTGTTGTCGGTGCATCCGCACGCGACGCATGTGTCGGCTCCAACAAGGTGCCCATAACGTTTCCCCTCTTTTGTAGCGGCCGCTTGAGCGACCGAATGGCCATTCGGCCGTGGGGAGGAACGTTAGAAGCGACGTGCAGCGTCGTCTTGAATGAACCAGTGGGTTTGTTGAAGGATCAGGTGAAGGAGCGCTAGCGAGAGCTGTCGTCCCTCAGGGCGGCCGGTGTCCGCCCCAGCCGTGCGCGCATGACGCGCGTTAAATGGGCCTGATCAGCGAAGCCGCATTCCGACGCGATCGCCTTCACCGGCAGGCGACCAAGAGCCAGCATTTGCTGTGCTTTTTCGAGCCGACGGTCGACGACGTACTGGTGGGGGCTGGTCTGAAACGAGGCGCGAAAACGCTTCCCGAAAGTCCATACGCCCATCGAGGCGACTTCGGCGAGCTCCTCGAGCGAGAGCGCCTGATCGATCCGGGCTTCAACGTAGTCGACAATGCGCTTGCGTATTGCCGGCGGCAGCTCGCCCCTTCCGGACTTATCGACAAACTGAACCGATGCAAAGTTGCGAAGCAGATTGACGACGAGCTGTGTGCTCAACGCGTCGACGTATAACGCACCGCCGATGCTGTTGCCGCTGGCTTCGCGAGATATGGCCTCGACGGCTTCGGTCACGATCGGGCTTTGCGTGCGCAATATGTCGTGCAGCCGCACAGCAGCGATCGGTCGCTCGAGGACGTCGGCGGCTACGCGGGAAACCACGGCGTCCGAGAGATAGACATGCGAGACCTCGATCTGCTCGGTCCAGTGCCAGTGCGAGGCCTGCGAGCGGGTCAATAGCGAAACATCCCCCGGATGACACTCGGTCCGGGTCCAGCGCCCCTCGAAACGCCGCTCCATCATGGTGCTGCCGCGCTTGTAGGAGACGATCATGAAATCGGCCATCGCGGGCACTGGGACGTCGAGACCGCAATAGCGGTAGGTCCGTAGCTCAACGCCCTTCCAGCCTTGACCGGCACTGCAGCGCAGCAACTCGCCCGGTACCCACCGCGGCAGTTCTTCTGGTCGAATGAGCAGTGCCATGGGATTTTTCCAACGTCGCGGACTGGCGGCACCTGTGCGAACTATTGTCAACAGCAGGTTTGTACGTGTCAAGCCGACCCTGAATGGGCGTGCCGTACGCTCGCTGTATCCTCGGCACCGGGCGAGCCGACTTCAACGGCGCGTGCACAAGCAGTTGCGGCAGATCCTAGCGGCTTTGGGAAGCAGCTAGGCAAGAAGCCGGCGGGCCTGAAACACGCGACGAGGGTAATACGGTGACAGTGCTGGACTGCACCGCAAGTCCCGTAATTCCGGCATCATCCAGAAGGAAGCGTTACAGATGGACGTGGAATGACGACGGAAACCAAAAACCCCGCGGCTCGCGCCGCGGGGTTTTGTCTTGCGTCGTTTGCGAGGCTCAGTGCGCCAGGATCGCCAGCAGCAAGAGCGCCACGATGTTGGTGATCTTGATCATCGGGTTCACCGCGGGGCCGGCCGTGTCCTTGTAGGGATCGCCGACGGTGTCGCCGGTGACGGCGGACTTGTGGGCATCACTGCCCTTGCCGCCGTAATGGCCGTCCTCGATGTACTTCTTGGCGTTGTCCCAGGCGCCGCCGCCGGAGGTCATGGAGATCGCGACGAACAGGCCCGTCACGATCACGCCGAGCAGCATCGCACCGACCGCCGAGAACGCCGCAGACTTGCCGGCCGTACCGCCTCCGGCGATCGCGTAGATCAGGAAGTAGACCACGATCGGCGACAACACCGGCAGCAGCGAGGGGATGATCATCTCCTTGATCGCCGCCTTGGTCAGCAGGTCGACCGCCTTGCCGTAGTCCGGCTTGTCGGTGCCCTGCATGATGCCCGGCTTCTCGCGGAACTGACGCCGCACTTCCTCGACGATCGCGCTCGCCGCACGGCCCACCGCCGTCATGCCCATCGCGCCGAACAGATACGGCAGCAGACCACCGAACAGCAGGCCCACCACCACATAGGGATTGTTCAGCGAGAAGTCCGGATTGACGCCGGCGAAGTAGGTGTGATGCGCGGAGTCCGCAACGAAGAACTTGAGGTCCTGGTTGTAGGCCGCGAACAGCACGAGCGCACCGAGACCGGCCGAGCCGATCGCGTAACCCTTGGTGACCGCCTTGGTGGTGTTGCCGACCGCGTCGAGCGCGTCGGTCGACTTGCGCACCTCTTTCGGCAGGCCCGCCATCTCGGCGATGCCGCCGGCGTTGTCCGTCACCGGACCGAAGGCGTCGAGCGCGACGATCATGCCGGCCAGCGCCAGCATGGTGGCCGTCGCGATCGCGATGCCGAACAGGCCGGCAAGGCTGTAGGTGACGAGGATGCCGGCAATGATGACGATCGCGGGCAGCGCGGTCGCCTCCATCGAGATGGCAAGGCCCTGGATCACGTTGGTGCCGTGGCCGGTCACCGACGCAGCCGCAATCGACTTCACCGGACGATAGTCGGTGCCAGTGTAGTATTCGGTGATCCAGATGATCAGCGCGGTGACGATCAGGCCGACGACGCCGCACTCAAACAGCGACATGCCGGTATAATCGACGCCGTCGAGCTTGCCGAAGCCGATCAGCGTGTAGATCACCAAGGCGATGCCGATCAGCGACAGCACACCCGTTGCGATCAGGCCCTTGTAGAGCGCGCCCATGATCGACTGGCTCGGCCCGAGCTTGACGAAGAAGGTGCCGATGATCGAGGTGATGATGCAGATGCCGCCAATGGCGAGCGGCAGCGTCATCATGCTCATGAGGATCGGCGTCTTGGCGAAGAAGATCGCCGCGAGCACCATGGTGGCGACCGCGGTCACCGCATAGGTCTCGAACAGGTCGGCGGCCATGCCGGCGCAGTCGCCCACGTTGTCGCCGACGTTGTCGGCGATGGTCGCGGGGTTGCGCGGATCGTCCTCGGGAATGCCGGCCTCGACCTTGCCGACGAGGTCGCCGCCGACGTCCGCACCCTTGGTGAAGATGCCGCCGCCGAGACGGGCGAAGATCGAGATCAGCGAGGCGCCGAAGCCAAGCGCCACCATGGCGTCGACGACGACGCGGCTGTCAGGCGCCAGCTTCAGCGAATAGACCAGGAAGCCGAAATAGAGGGTCACGCCGAGCAGCGCGAGACCCGCCACCAGCATGCCGGTGATCGCGCCCGCCTTGAAGGCGAGCTCGAGGCCGCCGGCGAGCGACGTCGTCGCGGCCTGGGCGGTGCGCACGTTGGCGCGAACCGAGACGTTCATGCCGATGAAGCCGGCCGCCCCCGACAGGATGGCGCCGATGGCAAAGCCGATCGCCACATAAAACCCGAGGAAATAGACAAGCAGCAGGAAGATGACGATGCCGACGATACCGATGGTGGTGTACTGACGCCGCAGATAGGCCTGTGCGCCTTCGCGCACCGCAGCTGCGATCTCCTGCATGCGCGGCGACCCCGCATCCGCGCTCAACACCGAAGACGTCGCCCAAATCGCGTAGACGACGGAAAGCACTCCGCAGAGCACTATCAACCATAATGCTGTCATGTGATTTTTTGCCTCAGATCCTTGATGTACCCCCGGCGCCTTTTATTGTCCGTCGTGCGGTGCGGCGCCTTGATTTCGAACAAGGCCGCCCCTTTCCCGAAGAGGCGGCCTCAGTCGGTCGCGAGCTTGCCAAAATCAACTTGATGGTGCAACGCCGGAAGCGGCCGAAAAAGCCGATCTCGGCAAGTATTTAGGCCAAGTCGTGAGCAAGTCCTGAGCACCAGGTCATGAGCCCAGAGCCTGGACGCCGCGATTTGGAGCAATTCCTAGAAGTGGCTGTAGGACAGCCGCTTCAAAGCCAGTTCCTGGCCCTGCCCGTCCAGGAAGCGCGGCCGCGCACCGCCCGCGACGATCGTGCCGATCCCGGTGACAGCAACGCCGACGGCCCGCCCAGCGGCAATCAGCGCATCGCTTTGCGCCGGCGGCACCGTGCACAGCACCTCGTAATCGTCGCCCCCGGCAAGCAGCGTCTCGACGCAAACGGCATTGCGCGCGATCAGGTCCGCCGCGGCGGCCGAGAGCGGCACGTTCGTCACGTCCACGGAGGCCGAGACGCCCGACGCCGCGCAGAGTTTGGTCAGATCGCCGGCGAGCCCGTCGGAGACATCCATCGCGGCCGACGCATGGTCGCGCACGGCCCGCGCCAGAACGTTGCGCGGCTGCGGGATGCGATAGCGCGAGACCAGAGCTTCCCTTGCAGCGGGATCGGACGCGAGTGCCGCGGCCACCACGCCGCCCGTGAGCACGTCGAGGCCGAGCGCGGCATCGCCGATCGTGCCCGTCACCATGATGCGGTCGCCCGGCCTTGCGCCGGTGCGGCCAACCATCTGCCCCTGCGGCACGCGGCCAAACGCGGTGATCGAGATCATCTGCGGACCCGGCGTCGACACCGTGTCGCCGCCGAGCAGCGGGCACGCGAAGGCTTTCGCATCCTCGCCCAGCGCATCCGCGAACGGCCTGAGCCAGGCATCTTCCTTGCTCCGCAGCGCCAGCGTCAGGACGAAGCCGGCGGGCACAGCGCCCTTGGCGGCGAGATCGGACAGGTTCACCCGAAGCGCCTTGCGCGCGATGGTGTCGGGTGGATCGCCGGCAAGATAATGCACGCCCTCGACCACGGCATCGGTGGTGACGACGATGTCGTCGCCGGAGGAGGACAGGACCGCGGCATCATCGACCAGCCCGAACGCACCGGGATCGGTCGCCAGCGGCTTGAAATAGCGCGCGATCAGGGAGTCTTCGGCGGAGATCTGTTTCTTGTCCTGCGTCACAACAGCAGACCCGTCATCCTGAGGTGCGAGCCCTTGCGAGCCTCGAAGGATGCACGGCCGAGATCCGACCTCAGCGGCACGCCGCCGCCCTTCGAGGCCTCCGCTTCGCTCCGGCACCTCAGGGTGACGGCTACGGCGGAAGTCATCGTCTCAATCTACCCCCGCCCGAACTCGTCACCGCGGAACTGACGGCCGATCTGGTCGAGCACCGCATTCACCATGCCGGTCTCCTCGCGGTCGACGAAGGCATTGGCAACGTCGACATATTCGGAGACGACGACACGGCCCGGCACGTCCTTGCGATGCTGGAGCTCATAGGCCCCAGCCCGCAGCACGGCGCGCAGGATCGCCTCGATCCGCTTCAAGGGCCAGCCCTTCGACAGCGCCTCGTCGATCAGCGGATCGAGCTTCTTCTGGTCACGCACGACGCCGGAGACGACGTCGCGGAAGAACGCAGCTTCGGCCGGCAGATAGGTGTCGCCCTCGACCTCGTTGCCGAGCCAGTGGCTCTCGAACTCGGCGAAGATGTCATTGATGCCGGCGCCGGCGATGTCCATCTGGTACAGCGCCTGGACGGCCGCGAGCCGCGCCGCACCGCGCCGGTTCGCCTTCTTCTCCGGAGCGCCCGCCGGCTTCTTGTTGTTGTCAGCCACGGCTCAGGCCCGCGCCAGACGGCGCTTGATGCGCAGCATCGCCAGCGCCGCCCGTGCGGCATCGCCGCCCTTGTCGAGCTCGCTGGCGCGCGCCCGCGCCCAGGCCTGCGCCTCGGTGTTGACGGTGAGAATGCCGTTGCCGAGCGGCAGCTTGCGCGAAACCGCAAGGTCCATCAGCGCACGGGAGGATTCCTGCGAGACGATCTCGAAATGGATGGTGTCGCCGCGGATCACGCAGCCGAGCGCGATCACCGCATCATAGGGCTTGCCGTTGGCCGCTGCGGCATCCACGGCAATGGCCACCGCCGCCGGGATCTCCAGCGCGCCGGGAACCGTGATGACGTCATGCGTCAGGCCGGCGGCCTTCAACTCGGCCACCGCACCGTCCAATAGCGCGTCCTGGAGATCGTCATAGAACCGCGCCTCGACAATCAGCGCACGTGCGCCGGAAATGTCGGTCTGGTCCTTCAGGGGTGCGCGCCGCGCGTCTGCCATGGTCAACCTATTCTGTCATTGCTGGGCTTGCCCCGGCAATCCGTCGGGCAAGCCCCTCTTAAGAGGATGGATGCGCGGGTCAAGCCCGCACATGACGAACTTTATCCGCCGGTCACTTCATTTCCGTCAGCCGCGCTGCGTAGCGGGCCATCAGGTCGACCTCGATATTGACCTCGGCCCCCGCCTTCCAGCCGCCGATCGTCGTGACCGTCAGCGTGTGGGGGATGATCAGCACCGAAAAGGTCACGTCCGCAACCGTATTGACCGTCAGCGAGACGCCGTCGAGCGTAATCGATCCCTTGGTGGCGATGAACCGGGCCAGCTCGCGCGTCGTGGAGAGCACGAACCGCGCCATGTCGGGCAGGTCCTCGCGGCTGACGATGGTCGCGATCCCGTCAGCGTGACCAGCGACGATATGGCCGCCAAGCTCGTCGCCGATCTTGAGCGCGCGTTCGAGATTGAGCCTGGTGCCGACCCTCCAGTACTTTGCCGTCGTCAGCGCCAGCGTCTCGGCGGCCGCGTCGACGTCGAACCAGGTTTTGCCGCCCGCGACACCCGAAGCGACGACCGTCAGACAGACGCCATTGCAGGCGATCGAGGCACCGTCGGCAATGGTGGTCTGGTCATAGCGGCAGGCGATGCGCAGCCGGTGCAACTGGCCCTGCGCCGTTGGCGTGAAGCTGACGATCTCGCCGAGATCGGTGACAATGCCGGTGAACATGTTAGGCGCGCTCGTAGATGGTGAGAGTATCCTTGTCGAATGTTTCGCTAGCATGAACCTTGTAGGCCTGCGACTGCGTGATTTTCGACAGGGGCAATGCATCGAGCGCATCGACGCCGCGACTGCCCACCTCTTCCGCGCCGCGGAACAGCCAGATCTCGTCGACGAGATCGGCCGCCACGAACGAAGCCGCAACGCGGCTGCCGCCCTCCACCATCAAGCGCGAGATGCCCTTCCCGGCCAGCGCATGCAGCGCGGCCGGCAGATCGAGCCCGGAGGCGCCTCCCGGCGGTATGCGGATGATCTGCGCACCGGCGGCTCCAAGCCGCATGGCGGCCGCAGCCTCGGCGAGTTCGGAGCCCGCCACCCACAGCGGCGTTTCACGCGCGGAGCGCACGAGCTGGCTCGATGCGGGGATGCGCAGGCTCTGGTCGAGCACCACGCGCACCGGCGAGCGCGCCGCCATGCCCGGCAGGCGGCAGGTGAGAAGCGGATCATCCGCCAGCACCGTGCCGATGCCGACCAGGATGGCATCGCTCTGCGCGCGAAGCAGATGCACGCGGTCGCGCACAGCTTCGCCGGTGATCGCAACCGGCTTGCCGCCGGCGGCGCCGATCTTGCCGTCGGGCGAGACCGCGAGCTTCAGGATCACATGCGGACGCTTGTCACGGATACGGCGGAAATGCCCGGCGTGGTCGAAGGCAGCCTCCGCCGCGCACAGACCGACGTCCACCGTGATGCCGGCAGCGCGCAGGCGGGCATGGCCCTGGCCTGCGACTTCCGGATTGGGATCCTCGATCGCCGCCACCACGCGCGTGATGCCGGCAGCGATCACCGCGTCCGCACAAGGCGGCGACTTGCCGAAATGCGAGCAGGGCTCGAGCGTGACGTAGAGCGTGGCCCCGCGCGCCGCCTCGCCTGCCCGCCGCAGCGCTTCGGGCTCGCCATGCGGACGTCCGCCGGGTTGGGTCCAGCCGCGGCCGACGATGACGCCGTCTTTCACGATGACGGCGCCGACCGCCGGATTGGGCCAGGTCCGCCCCTGCCCGCGCCGGCCGAGGGCCAGCGCCAGCTGCATGAAGCGGCGATCGGCGTCCTTGGATTCGCGGATCTTCTGCGCGAACTGATCCTCCAGAATGCGGAAGATCATTTGCGGATCGCGGCGAGCCGCGCTTCCTCCTCGCCGGAAAGCTCGCCGAGCACGTCGGCGAAATCCTTGGCCTCACGGAAATTGCGGTAGACTGAGGCGAAGCGCACATAGGCGACGTCGTCGAGCGTGCGCAGATGCTCCATCACGGTCTCGCCGATCACCTCGGAGGAGATCTCGGCTTCGCCCCCGGTCTCGAGCTCGCGCACGATGGCGGAGACCATTTTCTCCACCCGCTCCGGCTCGACCTGGCGCTTGCGCAAGGAGATCGACACCGAGCGCATCAGCTTGTCGCGGTCGAACGGCACGCGGCGGCCGTTGCGCTTGATCACCGTGAGCTCGCGCAGCTGCACGCGCTCGAAGGTGGTGAAGCGGAAATTGCAGGCGACGCACACGCGCCGCCTGCGGATCACGGACGAGTCCTCGGTCGGACGCGAGTCCTTTACCTGCGTATCGAGACTGTTGCAGTTCGGGCAGCGCATCCGCTTGGCCTAGCCTTACTGGTAGATCGGGAACCGGTCGGTGAGCGCCTTGACCCGTTCCTTGATCGCGGCTTCCACCAGCGGCGCCTTGCCGTCGTCGGACTGCGCGATCGCGTTCAGGACCTCGGCGATCATGCCGCCGACCTGCTGGAATTCGGCAACGCCGAATCCGCGCGTGGTCGCGGCCGGCGTGCCCAGCCGCAAACCCGAGGTCACGAAGGGCTTTTCGGGATCGAAGGGAATGCCGTTCTTGTTGCAGGTGATGGCCGCACGGACCAGCGCCTTCTCCGAGACGTTGCCCTTCAGGCCCTTCGGCCTGAGGTCGACCAGCATCAGATGGTTATCGGTGCCGCCCGAGACAATATCGAAGCCGTGGCTCTTCATCGCCTCGGCGAGCGCCTTGGCGTTCTCGACGACGTTCTTGGCATAGACCTTGAAGTCGGGCCGCAGCGCCTCGCCGAAGGCGACCGCCTTCGCAGCGATCACATGCATCAGGGGGCCGCCCTGGAGGCCCGGGAAAATCGCCCCGTTGAACTTCTTGGTCAGCGTCTCGTCATTCCACAGCATCAGGCCGCCGCGCGGACCGCGCAGCGACTTGTGCGTCGTGGTGGTGGTGACGTGGGCATACGGCACCGGCGAGGCATGCACACCGCCGGCGACGAGGCCGGCGAAGTGCGCCATGTCGACCAGCAGGTACGCGCCGACGCTGTCCGCGATCTCACGGAAACGCTTGAAGTCCCAGGCCCGCGAATAGGCCGAGCCGCCGGCGACGATCAGCTTCGGCTTGATCTCTTCGGCCTGCTTCTGCACCGCATCCATGTCGATGATCTGGTCCTCGCGGCGCACGGTGTAGTGCGCAGCCTTGAACCACTTGCCGCTCATGTTGACGGGCGAGCCGTGGGTGAGATGGCCGCCGGCGGCGAGGTCGAGGCCCATGAAGGTGTCGCCGGGCTGGAGCAGCGCCAGGAACACCGCCTGGTTCATCTGGCTGCCGGAATTCGGCTGCACGTTGGCGAAGCCCGCGCCAAACAGCTTCTTGGCGCGGTCGATCGCGAGGTTCTCGGCGACGTCGACCCACTCACAACCGCCGTAGTAGCGCGCGCCCGGATAACCTTCCGCATATTTGTTGGTCATCACCGAACCCTGCGCTTCCAGCACGGCTCGGCTGACGATGTTCTCGGAGGCGATCAGCTCGACCTCATGGCGCTGCCGGCCGAGCTCGCCCTTGATGGCGGCAGCGATTTCCGGGTCGGCCTGGTCGAGCGAGGCGGTGAAAAACGAATCGGGCGCGGAGGCGGTTTTGGCTGAGGTCATCTTGCGAATATCTCCACCGCCGCAGCCTTTTGGCGGGCTACGGGCGGGTCTGGTGTGGCGATCGGAAGCGGCGAGCGCCATCTACCACATCGGCCGCCCCCGGCCAAGCATTTGCGGGTCGGGCCTGATATTTATGCAAGATATGGTGGGATTGAAGGATCTGGACGCTGGTGCAGTTCTCTGGAGCCGCCCCGTTCCGATTCCCTGAAGGGGCCGCTTTGGACCTTAAGGCCCTGCCGGCCGATGAGGGCCGCCCCTTCCCCTTTAGAGCCCCGTATACCCCGACTTCACGGGGTCCACGCTGCCGTCGAGCTGGCGCAAATAGGTCAGGCCGCAGACCGTCAACCTGTGGGTGTCCTTCTCGCCGGCTTCCATCAACGTGTTGAGGTAGTTCGTGACCTTGGCCCGTGCCTCCTCGCTGGCCGCGGCGGTGCGGTTGGCGAGCAGGTCATAGGTCTGCATGATGCGGTCGATGGCAGCTTCCATGGCACCCTCTGGTTCTCTGGAATATCGGGAGTTTTGATCAGGCAACCGCGCGGGCCTCGGACTGCGTCTCGAACCGGCCGATCGCCTTGTTGGCGAGCCTGATCTTGTTGAATTCGCCGTGCTGGAGCAGCTTGATGATGATCTCCAGCAGGTGTTCGTTGGTGACGAGCGTGTCCGGAATTGCGCCGGAGCGGCGGAGGTAATTCGCGGCGATGGCATAGGCATCGCTCACGAGTTCGACGTTCACAGCCTGCAACCCGCGCCCGACCAGCATCGCATCCCTCCGATCCAGAGGAACAACGGCGGTGCCGGGACTTGGTTCCACCCGGACGGCGAATTTTCTCGCAGCTGCGAAACGGCAAAACGCACCGGTCCGGGGAGATCCCGGGGCCGGTGCGCTTGGGGAAGTCAGGCACGTTCACAAGGCTTGCCGGTCTTGTTGGGGGCCGGCTTGGCCAGGATCCGTTTTAGAACTCAGAGCCGATACAGGATCTGGTCGGTCCAGAACCGCTCGAGACGGTGCAGCGACTTGTTGAGGGTCGAGAATTCCTCGCCCGAGATGCCGCCGACCTGCTCGACCGTCTTGACGTGCTTCTGATAGAGCGAGTCGACGATGCGGCGGACTTCCTGGCCCTGCGGCGTCAGGCGGATGCGCACCGAGCGGCGATCGACGCGCGAGCGCTGATGATCGAGGAAGCCGAGCTCGACGAGCTTCTTCAGATTGTAGGAGACGTTGGAGCCGAGATAGTAGCCGCGCGTGCGCAGCTCGCCCGCGGTCAGCTCCTTGTCGCCGATGTTGTAGAGCAGCAGCGCCTGCACCGAGTTGATGTCGGCGCGACCGCGGCGATCGAACTCGTCCTTGATGACGTCGAGGAGCCGGCGATGCAGCCGCTCCACCAGAGTCAAAGCTTCCAGATAGAGCGACTGCACCGAACCCTGCTGGCCGGAGACGCGCTCTGCGGTATCTGCCGCAGTTGCGACGGCTTTCATCATGACACTTCCCCTGTTGTCGTTTTTATCGACACTTATTCGACGAAACTTGTGTCCCGCCTGATAGGTGCAACTTAAGGGGCTCGTTTGAAGATCGGCTTAAATAAGAGAATAAAGAGATCATGAATTTAAGACAGTGAATTGCGGATTAAGCCTGTGCCACAAGGGCTTTTCGCAACCGTCTGTTGACCTTCGCAAGGTCCTGTTCACCCTCCGTCCGCCCCGGTTGTCGCATTCCAGAACAGCCCCGCCCCGTTTCGAAACGCGCGCGTAAGAGCTGTGGCGGAATGCACGGAGTCAACGAAAAGTTACCTCGAATTTTACGCAACCAACGGTCAACCAAGCGCGCGTGAAACCGCTGCTGTCCCGGAGCTGAACAGATCGTAGGATGGGTAGAGCGAAGCGAAACCCATCATCGTTCTCACACCACTGCGATGGGGTTCGCTTCGCTCTACCCATCCTACCAAATGCCTGCGCAGGGATCGCTACGGCGGCCGTTCGCGCGCGGCCATCCAGGCGAGCGCCAGATAAGCGGCGAGCATGAAGACCTCGACGCCGACCACGACCAGGCTGCCGCCATAGATTCCCGGGAACATCAGCTCGATCACCGCCATCGACACCACGGTCGTCAGCCACACCACCGCGCCCCAGGGCGTTGCGAGCCACAGCCCGACGGCGGCGACGAGCTCGATCACGGCGAAGTAGACGGTCGCGGCCTGCCAGGCCATCGACTGGTTCTCGAACGCCTCGTCCTCGCCGCCGACGAAGCCGGTCACCTGCGCCCAGTGATAGAGGCCCTTGAGGATCGAGAGCAGCGCCATCACCCGCAGGAACAGCACGAGCCGGCGCGTCCAGACATTGTCGTCGGACTCCGAGCGCTCCGACGAGATCGCCGCCACCGACATGGCATTGTCTCTGGCATTGTCTCTGGCGGCGTCCCTTGCATTGGCGCTGTCGCGGGCCGCATCGCGGGTGGAGATCTCGGACATGGCTCCCTTCTGGCTGCTTCGGCCCGCAAAATCAATCGGCTGCCATCCCTTGCGGCAGGTCAAGCCGCGGTGACGGGAACCATGCGAGCTGGTATAAGAATAATTCCAGCCGGAGGAAGAGTGATGGCGATCAAATACGGGCGTCCGATCGAATTGCGCGAGGTTTCGCGCCGGGATGGCGGTGTGGCCTCCCCTGCCCTCGATCTGACCGTCCGCCCGCGCCGCAACCGCAAGGCCGAGTGGGCCCGGCGGATGGTGCGCGAGAACGTGCTCACCACCGACGATTTGATCTGGCCGCTGTTCCTGATCGACGGCAACAACAAGCGCGAGCAGATCGCCTCGATGCCGGGCGTCGACCGCCTCAGCATCGACCAGGCCGTGCGCGAGGCCGAGCGCGCCATGAAGCTCACGATCCCCTGCATCGCGCTGTTTCCCTACACCGACCCGTCCCTGCGCGACGAGGAAGGCTCGGAGGCCTGCAACCCGAACAATCTGGTCTGCCAGGCGGTGCGTGCGATCAAGAAGGAGTTTCCCGATCTCGGAATCCTCTGCGACGTCGCGCTCGATCCCTTCACCAGCCACGGCCATGACGGACTGATCGCGGACGGCGAGATCCTCAACGACGAGACGGTCGCCGTGCTGGTGCGCCAGGCTCTGGTGCAGGCCGAAGCCGGCTGCGACATCATCGCGCCCTCCGACATGATGGACGGCCGCGTCGCGGCGATCCGCGAGGGACTGGATCACGCCGGGCTCATCGACGTGCAGATCATGGCCTATGCGGCCAAATACGCTTCCGCCTTCTACGGCCCGTTCCGCGACGCCATCGGCTCGGCCAAGACGCTGACCGGCGACAAGCGCACCTACCAGATGGACAGCGCCAACACCGACGAGGCGCTGCGCGAGGTCGAGCTCGACATCTCCGAGGGCGCCGACATGGTGATGGTGAAGCCCGGCATGCCCTATCTCGACGTGGTCCGCCGCGTGAAGGACACCTTTGCGATGCCGACCTTCGCCTACCAGGTGTCGGGTGAGTACGCGATGATCGCAGCGGCTGCGGGCAACGGCTGGCTCGACGGCGACCGCGCGATGATGGAGAGCCTGCTCGCCTTCAAGCGCGCCGGCGCCGATGGTGTGCTGAGCTACTTTGCGCCGAAGGCGGCGGAGAAGCTGCGGGCGCAGGGGTAAGGTACCTCTGCATGGTCGTCCCGGCGAAGGCCGGGACCCATACCGCGTGATCCATCGAGGGCGGTCGGTATCGGTACCGGGCGACTCTCAATCTTCGCCGAACTTCTCCCTGGGGTAATGGGTCCCCTGAGTTCACAAACGAAGTGCAACACTTCCAACTGGAGGTGTTGCCATGGGGCGGACTTACAAACAGCTCTCCCTTGACGATCGATGCGAGATTGCCCGCCTTTCGGCCAATGGCAACTCGGTCGGGCAAATCGCGGCAGCTTTGGATCGCCCGCCATCAACGATCTCTCGGGAGCTGAGGCGGAACCGTGGCAGGCAGGTCGGCTACAAGCCAAGCTATGCTCAGCAGCAGACCCGGGCGCGGCGCTGGAAGGGTTCTCGCCTCGA
>NZ_AXAB01000072.1:0-25938 GCF_000472645.1 Bradyrhizobium sp. WSM2254
AGCAGATCCACTTCCTCGCCACTCCGCAGATACCGATTGTAATACTTGCGGAACGTCTGCGAGCAGGTCCCGTGGTGCCGGTAGAAGTCGCCAACCCGCTTGAACAGCGGCGATCGCCCAGCCTTCACCGCCTCATACTCCGGAATCAGAAAACGCCACTTCTGCAGATAGTTGCGCTCAATCGTCCGGTCGTAGCTATTGTCGCGCATCGGATCCGTCCTCCAGCGGAGCGATCCAATCAGCGAATTAGTGAACATGCACAATTGCGAGCCAACGGGTCCGCGCAAAGCGCGGCCCGATGACAGGCTCCGCGAAGCAATCCAGAATCTTTCCGCGGAGGGACTCTGGATTGCTTCGCTGCGCTCGCAAGGACGATGTGGAAGCTGTGTGTGCTCCATCTTGCACTTGCCTCCGTCAGACCTGTCGCAGTTCTGCGACAGGTCCGCTCTTCCATCGCTCCCGCCCGGGCTGACAGCACACGCCCCCCGATACATCGTCGGCGCAAGTCGCGACCACGCGACGAATTGCACAAACAGCAAACATCGGGAGTGATCAATGAACAAGGTGGAATTCCTCAGCGTCACCACAGTTCCCTTCGCCGAACGCTATGACAACTTCATCGGCGGCAAGTTCGTCGCGCCGATCTCCGGCAAGTATTTCGACAATGCCTCGCCGGTGAACGGACAGATCGTCTGCAAGATCGCGCGCTCCGACGCGCAGGATGTCGAAGCCGCCCTCGACGCGGCGCATGCCGCCAAGGCTGCCTGGGGCCGCACCAGCGTTGCCGAGCGCGCCGCGATCCTGAACAAGATCGCCGATCGCATGGAAGAGAATCTCGAGCGCCTCGCGATCGCCGAGACCTGGGACAACGGCAAGCCGATCCGCGAGACCCGCGCGGCCGACATCCCGCTCGCCATCGATCACTTCCGCTATTTCGCCGGCGTCGTCCGCGCCCAGGAGGGCTCGATCGGCGAGATCGACCACGACACCATCGCCTATCATTTCCACGAGCCGCTCGGCGTCGTCGGCCAGATCATCCCCTGGAACTTCCCGCTGCTGATGGCCTGCTGGAAGCTCGCCCCGGCGCTCGCCGCCGGCAATTGCGTCGTGCTCAAGCCCGCCGAGCAGACCCCGGCCTCGATCATGGTCTGGGCCGAGATCATCGCCGACCTCCTGCCGCCCGGCGTCCTCAATATCGTCAACGGCTTTGGCCTCGAAGCCGGCAAGCCGCTGGCCTCGAGCCCGCGCATCGCCAAGATCGCCTTCACCGGCGAGACTTCGACGGGCCGGCTGATCATGCAATATGCCAGCCAGAACCTCATACCTGTCACGCTGGAGCTCGGCGGCAAGTCGCCGAACATCTTCTTCAAGGACGTCACCGCCGAAGACGACGACTTCTTCGACAAGGCGATCGAAGGCTTCGTCATGTTCGCGCTGAACCAGGGCGAGGTCTGCACCTGTCCGAGCCGCGCGCTGGTTCACGCCGACATCTACGATCGCTTCATGGAGCGGGCGCTGAAGCGCGTCGCCGCGATCAAGCAGGGCGATCCGCGTGCGGCGGACACCATGATCGGCGCGCAGGCCTCCGGCGAGCAGCTCGCCAAGATCCTCTCCTACATCGACATCGGCAAGGAGGAGGGTGCCAAGGTGCTGGCCGGCGGCGGACGTGCGGATCTCGGCGGCGATCTTTCCGGCGGCTTCTACGTCCAGCCGACGGTGTTCGAGGGCCACAACAAGATGCGAATCTTCCAGGAGGAGATCTTTGGCCCCGTCGTCTCGGTCACGACCTTCAAGACCGATGACGAAGCGCTCGCGATCGCCAACGACACGCTTTACGGTCTCGGCGCCGGTGTCTGGAGCCGCGATGCCAACCGCTGCTACCGCTTCGGCCGGGCGATCCAGGCCGGCCGGGTCTGGACCAATTGCTACCATGCCTATCCCGCGCATGCGGCGTTCGGAGGCTACAAGCAGTCGGGCGTCGGTCGCGAGACCCACAAGATGATGCTCGATCACTACCAGCAGACCAAGAATCTCCTGGTCAGCTACAGCCCGAAGAAGCTCGGCTTCTTCTGATCGGACAGGAGCGGGCGGCGCAATCCTGCGCCGCCCGTTCCGAGCCGTTCTTCCCCACCGTCATCCGTCTGTCAGATAATTGAGACAAGACGAGCGCGCCGACCTCATTCGGTTCGGCGCTTGTGGCATCCGGAGCGATGCCAGGTACGGACGGAGGCTCGGCCATGAAGAACAGTCATTTGCAGCGGAAGGCACATCTTGGAGCGATGCTGCTCGGCGCGGCAGCCTTGGCATTCCTCCCGCTATCGTTGGCCAGCGCACAGACCGGCCCGGCGCCATCAGGCGCCAAGAAATTCCTGACCGTTGACGGAAAGCCACCGCTGATCCTCGGACATCGCGGCGTGCCGGGACTGGTGCCTGAAGAGACCGAGGCGTCGTATGATCTCGCCGCGGCGCTCGGAACCGATGCGCTCGAAGAGGACCTGCATCTGACCAAGGACTGCGTCCTGGTGGTGCGTCACAACCCTTGGCTGGCTGACAACACCAACATTGCGGAGGTGGCGAAGACCAATGCTTCCGTGGCGGCGCGCAAGCGCACGGTGCCCGGTGTGCGCGTCAAGTCTCCAACTCCAACCAGCGGGCCTGCTGACTACCTTACGGATCTCACCGACCCGGCCGACCCCAAATCGGTGCTGAAGTCATTGATCGTCGACGGCGAGGACCATACCAACGACTGGTCGATCAGCGATTTCACCATGGCCGAGCTGAAGAGCTGGATCGGCGGCACCACCTATGATGCGGCCAACGAGCGGCCAAAAGTCTTCAACGGCAAATTCCCGGTCATCAGCTTCCAGGACGTCATCGACATCGCCAAGGCCAAGAGCAAGGAGACCGGGCGTCCGATCCTGCTCTATCCCGAGACCAAGAATCCGGCTTGGAACAATGCCCAGGCGATTGCCAATGGCTGCGGCGCGCCCGGCAGCCATCCGTTCGAGGACGCCCTGATCAAGATCATCGGGGACAACGGCCTCAACACGAAGGATGCCCCGATTCTGGTTCAGAGCTTCGAGCCCGGCAGCCTGAAATACATGCGCAGCCACGGTCTGGAAACGCGGCAGGTGCAGCTCATTGATGGCAACGGGATCGACTTCAAGACCGGCAAGGTCCTCCTCAACAACATCACAAATTCGCGTCCGTTCGACTGGACGGTTGCGGGCGACCCGCGCTTGTACGATGCGATGCTGACGCCCGAGGGCCTTGCCGAGATCAAGACCTATGCCGACGGCATCGGTCCGTGGAAGCCCTATATCGTTCCGCTCAAGATTGCGCCGTGGAAGGACAGCAATGCCGACGGCACGCCCTACAAGGGATCGACGCCGGAAGCTTCGACGCAGGATGCAACCAGCCTTGTCGCTGACGCGCACAAGCTCGGCCTGTTCGTGCATGTCTTCACGTTCAGGAACGAGAAGAAATATCTGGCTGCCGACTATCGCGGCGATCCGGTCCTGGAATATCTCAAATTCTTCCGCCTCGGCGTGGACGGGGTCTTCACCGACTTCACGCATACCGGCGTTGCCGCCCGCGTAGCGTATTTGCGAGAGCTGGGCTGGTGAGGCGGCACTGAGAATCGGGCATGCGCGGGGTCTCGGACGCGCGGAGAAGCGCGCCCGAATTTCTGAGCCGCGGCTGCTTGCACCCCCTTCGCTGATGCGTGAGCTAAAGTTGCCCGATCAAGCCCAAAGGTTTTGCAAAGTTTCGGCCACGTTGCAGTGCGGCATAATGAAAGTCGTGCCATGCCGCCGCGGTGCTTTCCAAGGGTGTTTGACTTGGGTTAGAGAGGACGAAAGTTTTCTCTGACCCGGAATTCCCATGGCCGCACCCAAGAAAGCCGCCGCAAGCGCTCCACAGGACAAGACCAACGGCGGTTCGCCCCCGGAATTCACCAGGGAGCAGGAGCTCAAGGCGCTCCGCGACATGCTCCTGATCCGGCGATTCGAGGAAAAGGCCGGCCAGCTCTACGGCATGGGCGCGATCGGCGGCTTCTGCCACCTCTATATCGGTCAGGAGGCCGTGGTGGTCGGCATGCAGATGGCCCTGAAAGAGGGCGATCAGGTCATCACCGGCTATCGCGATCACGGTCACATGCTTGCCACCGGCATGGAGGCCAACGGCGTCATGGCCGAGCTCACCGGCCGGCGCGGCGGCTATTCCAAGGGCAAGGGCGGCTCCATGCACATGTTCAGCAAGGAGAAGCACTTTTACGGCGGCCACGGCATCGTCGGCGCCCAGGTCTCGCTCGGCACGGGTCTCGCCTTCGCCAACAACTATCGCGGCAACGGCAATGTCAGCGTCACCTATTTCGGCGACGGTGCCGCCAACCAGGGCCAGGTCTATGAGAGCTTCAACATGGCGGAGCTCTGGAAGCTGCCGGTGATCTACGTCATCGAGAACAACCGCTACGCCATGGGCACCGCGGTCTCGCGCGCTTCGGCGCAGCAGGACTTCTCCAAGCGCGGCGCGTCGTTCAACATCCCCGGCCAGCAGGTCGACGGCATGGACGTCCGCGCCGTGAAGGCCGCGGGCGACGAGGCGGCCGCGTGGTGCCGCGCCGGCAAGGGACCCTTCATTCTTGAAATGCAGACCTACCGCTATCGCGGCCACTCGATGTCCGATCCTGCAAAATACCGCACGCGCGAGGAGGTCGAAAAGGTCCGCCACGACCAGGACCCGATCGAGCAGGTGCGCAACCGTCTGCTGGCCGCTAAGGTGAGCGAGGCCGACCTCAAGGCGATCGACGCCGAGGTGCGCGACATCGTCAACGCGTCCGCCGATTTCGCCCAGCATGATCCCGAGCCGGATGCCGCCGAGCTCTGGACCGACATTTACCGCTGAACGCGCGCAAGCTTTCTTTGGAGTCGATATGCCAATTCAAGTGCTGATGCCCGCGTTGTCGCCCACGATGGAGAAGGGCAACCTCGCCAAATGGCTGAAAAAAGAGGGTGAGACGATCAAGTCCGGCGATGTCATCGCCGAGATCGAGACCGACAAGGCGACCATGGAGGTCGAGGCGACCGATGAAGGTACGCTCGGCAAGATCCTGATCCCCGAGGGCACCGCCGACGTTGCCGTCAACACGCCGATCGCGACCATTCTCGCCGATGGCGAGACGGCCGCCGATCTCGCCAAGGCGCCGGCCGCGCCCGCGCCGAGCGTCGCGCAGGAAGTCGCCGAATCCCGCTCGCCGGTCGGCGAAGGCAAGCCGATGATCTCGGCGCCCAAGGCTGCGCCCGCGCCGCAAGCTGTCGCCGAGCCCGATCCGGAAGTGCCTGCCGGCACCGAGATGGTGACGCAGACCATCCGCGAAGCGCTGCGCGATGCCATGGCCGAAGAGATGCGCCGTGACGCCGACGTCTTCGTGATGGGCGAAGAGGTTGCCGAGTATCAGGGCGCCTACAAGGTGACCCAGGGCCTGCTCCAGGAATTCGGCGCCAAGCGCGTCATCGACACGCCGATCACCGAGCACGGCTTTGCCGGCATCGGCGTCGGCGCCGCGATGACCGGGTTGAAGCCGGTCGTCGAGTTCATGACCTTCAACTTCGCCATGCAGGCGATCGACCAGATCATCAACTCCGCCGCCAAGACGCTGTACATGTCCGGCGGCCAGATGGGCTGCTCGATCGTGTTCCGCGGGCCCAATGGCGCCGCTGCGCGCGTCGCCGCCCAGCACAGCCAGGACTATTCGTCCTGGTATTCGAACGTCCCGGGTCTCAAGGTCGTCGCGCCGTTCTCGGCCGCGGATTACAAGGGCCTGCTGAAGGCCGCGATCCGCGATCCCAATCCGGTGATCTTCCTCGAGAACGAGGTGCTGTACGGCCACACCGGCGAAGTGCCCAAGCTCGACGACTTCGTGATTCCGATCGGCAAGGCGCGCATCGTGCGCTCCGGCAGCCATGTCACCATCATCTCCTGGTCGAACGGCATGACCTATGCGCTGAAGGCGGCCGACGAGCTCGCCAAGGACGGCATCGAGGCCGAGGTGATCGACCTGCGCACGCTGCGTCCGATGGACACCGAGACCATCGTCAACTCGGTCAAGAAAACGGGGCGCGCCGTCACGGTGGAAGAGGGCTGGGCCCAGAGCGGCGTCGGCGCCGAGATCGCCGCGCGGATCATGGAGAACGCGTTCGACTATCTGGATGCGCCTGTTGCGCGCGTCTCCGGCAAGGACGTGCCGATGCCATATGCCGCTAATCTGGAGAAGCTCGCGCTGCCTTCGGCGGCTGAAGTCGTCGAGGCCGCCAAAGCCGTCTGCTACAGGTAGACCATGGCGGGCCCGAAGGAGCAGCCACTGCCACCCGACGTCATGACCCGCGAGGACGCGGTCGAGATCCTGCGCGTGTTCGTGCTGGACGGCGGGCTGTCGATGGCGTTCCAGCGTGCCTTCGAGGAACCCGACATGTGGGGCCTCTTGCTCGTCGATCTTGCCCGCCATGCGGCGCGCGCCTATGCGCGCGAGAGCGAATATACCGAGGAGGACGCGTTGAGCCGGATCCTCGAGATGTTCCAGGCCGAGATCGAGCGTCCCACAGACACCGGCACCACGACGCCGCGCGGGAAGGGGCACTGACAGTGGCGATCGAATCCTATCATTTCGATTTCATGCTGGAGGCGATCCGCGAGGCGGAGGCCTCGATCGCGCAGGGAGGCCTGCCGATCGGCGCCGTGCTGACGCGCGACAACCAGATCATCGCCCGCGGCCACAACAACCGCGTGCAGGAGAACAACGTGATCCTGCACGGCGAGATGAGCTGCCTGCGCGAGGCCGGCGCGATCACATTCCACGACACCGTCATGTACACCACGCTGTCGCCATGCTCGATGTGTGCCGGTGCGCTCGCTCTGTTCAAGGTGAAGCTGGTGGTGATCGGAGAATCCGTCACCTTCCCGGGCTCCAAGGACATTCTCGACAAGTTCGGCATCCCCTGGATCGACCTTGCCGACGACCGCTCCATCACCATGATGAAGAATTGGCGATCTATCCCGGCCAATGAGCGCCTGTGGCAAGGCGACATCGGCAACTAAACCTGGTCTGTTCGTCTTCGCTGTCGGAGACGACGTTTTACAAAGTTCTTCTTGAGGTCAGCATGCCCATCAACATCCTGATGCCCGCTCTCTCGCCGACGATGGAGAAGGGCAACCTCGCCAAGTGGCTGAAGAAGGAAGGCGACAAGGTCAAATCCGGCGACGTCATCGCCGAGATCGAGACCGACAAGGCGACCATGGAGGTCGAGGCCATCGACGAGGGCACGATCGCCAAGATCCTCGTGCCCGAGGGCACGCAGGACGTGCCGGTCAACGACGTGATCGCCGTACTCGCTGGTGAGGGCGAAGACGTGAAGGCCGCCGGCGCCGCCAAGCCCAGTGCGTCGGCTGCGCCTCCGAAGGCTGCTGAAGCTCCCGCTGCCGCACCGGCTCCAGCGCCTGCGCCGGCCGCGCCCAAGGCCGCACCGCCGCCCGCCGCCACTGCGCCGCAGGCGGCAGTGCCGGCTGCGCAAAGCAACGGGCAGGGCGGCCGCGTGTTCTCTTCGCCGCTCGCGCGGCGCCTCGCCAAGGACGCCGGTATCCAGATCGCGGCCATCAATGGCACCGGTCCGCATGGCCGCGTGGTCGCGCGCGACGTCGAGCAGGCCAAGTCCGGCAAGGGCCTCAAGGCACCGGCTGCTGCGCCGTCAGGCGCGCCCGCGATCGCGCCGACCATGTCGGACAAGCAGATCCTGTCGCTGTTCGAGCCGGGCTCCTACGACATCGTCCCGCACGACGGCATGCGCCGCACGATTGCCCAACGTTTGACCGCGTCGATCCAGAACGTCCCGCATTTCTTCCTCACCATCGACTGCGACATCGGCAAGCTGATGGCCGCACGCGAAGAGATCAACGCGGCAGCTCCCAAGGACAAGGAGAAGAAGCCGCTCTACAAGATCTCGGTCAACGACTTCGTCATCAAGGCGATGGCGGTCGCGCTCCAGAAGATCCCGAACTGCAATGTGAGCTGGACCGAAAGCGGCATGGTCAAGCATCACCATTCCGACGTCGGCGTCGCCGTGGCGATGCCCGGCGGCCTGATCACGCCGATCATCCGGAAAGCGGAAACCAAGACGCTCTCCACCATCTCCAACGAGATGAAGGATTTTGCCGCGCGCGCCCGCTCGCGCAAGCTCAAGCCCGAGGAATACCAGGGCGGCACCACCGCCGTCTCCAACCTCGGCATGTACGGCATCAGCCACTTCACCGCCGTGATCAACCCGCCGCACGCGACCATCCTCGCGGTCGGCACCAGCGAAGAACGGCCCGTGGTGCGGAATGGCAAGATCGAGATCGCGCACATGATGAGCGTGACCTTGTCCTGCGATCACCGCGCCATCGACGGCGCGCTCGGCGCCGAGCTGATCGGCGCGTTCAAGCAGTTGATCGAAAATCCCGTCATGATGATGGTCTGAGATGGCGCATGAGGACGCGCTGGCCCTGGATCTCGATGCTGGTTTCGCTGATCCTCACGCTCAATCCGTTCGGCCTCGAAATCGTTAAGGCCGCCTTCTTCGCCGGCGAGGCGCTGTCGCGCAGCATCTGGGCACCGATCGCGCTCACCATCTTTGCCGTCATGGCGGTGGTCATTCTTTTGGAATGGCTGATCAGAATTTACATCCTCAATCGCCGCGACCGCGGCGCAACGACCGCTTGAGTTGAACGGGAGCCGCCATGGCCGATACATCCTTCGACATCATCATCATCGGCTCCGGTCCCGGCGGCTATGTCACCGCGATCCGCGCCGCCCAGCTCGGCTTCAAGGTCGCTATCGTCGAAAAGTCCTACCTCGGCGGCATCTGCCTGAACTGGGGCTGCATCCCGACCAAGGCATTGCTGCGCTCCGCCGAGATCTACCACTACATGCAGCACGCCAAGGATTACGGCCTGTCGGCCGAGAAGGTCTCGTTCGACCCGAAGGCCGTGGTGCAGCGCTCGCGCGGCGTCTCCAAGCGGCTGAACGACGGCGTCGGCTTCCTGATGAAGAAGAACAAGGTCAGCGTGATCTGGGGCGCCGCCTCGATCGACGCGCCCGGCAAGGTCACCGTGAAGAAGTCCGACGTCGAGGCGCCGAAGGGCGCGCTGGGCGAGGGGACTTACCAGGCCAAGCACATCATCGTCGCAACCGGCGCGCGGCCGCGCGTGCTGCCGGGGCTCGAGCCCGACAAGAAGCTGATCTGGACCTATTTCGAGGCGATGGTGCCGGAGAGGATGCCGAAGTCGCTGCTGGTCGTCGGCTCCGGCGCGATCGGCATCGAGTTCGCCTCGTTCTTCCACACCATGGGCTCCGACGTCACCGTGGTCGAGGTGCTGCCGCAGATCCTGCCCGTCGAGGACGCGGAGATCGCCGGCCTTGCCCGCAAGCGCCTGGAGAAGCAGGGCATCAAGATCATGTCCTCGACCAAGGTGACCAAGCTGGAGAAGAAGGCCGACAGCGTCGTCGCCACCATCGACGACGGCAAAGGCAAGCCTGTGACCACCGAGTTCGAGCGCGTGATCTCGGCGGTCGGCGTCGTCGGCAATATCGAGAATCTCGGCCTCGAAAAGCTCGGCGTCAAAACCGATCGCGGCTGCATCGTCATCGACGGCTACGGCAAGACCAACGTCCCCGGCATCTACGCCATCGGCGACGTCGCGGGTCCCCCGATGCTCGCGCACAAGGCAGAGCATGAAGGCGTGATCTGCGTCGAGGCGATCAAGGGCCTGCATCCGCATCCCATGGACAAGAACATGATCCCGGGCTGCACCTATTGCCAGCCGCAGGTCGCCTCCGTCGGTTTGACCGAAGCCAAGGCCAAGGAGAACGGCCGCGAGATCCGCGTCGGCCGCTTCCCCTTCGTCGGCAACGGCAAGGCGATCGCGCTCGGCGAGGACCAGGGCCTCGTCAAGGTGATCTTCGACAAGAAGACCGGCCAGCTTCTCGGCGCCCACATGGTCGGCGCCGAGGTCACCGAGCTGATCCAGGGCTACGTCGTCGCCATGAATCTGGAGACGACGGAAGAAGAGCTGATGCACACGGTGTTCCCGCATCCGACGCTGTCGGAGATGATGAAGGAAGCCGTGCTGGATGCGTATGGACGAGTGTTGAATATCTAGCGGTACTCTCCACTCGTCATGCGCGGGCCTGACCCGCGCATCCATCAAGCGAAGCGCTCTTCAGGAGATGGATTGCCGGGTCAAGCCCGGCAATGACAGTCAGGGAAAGTCGCGGACACAAGAAGAAGGCAGACCCATGCACGACAACGACAATCTCACCATCGAACGCCCGACCTTCGTCACCCATCTCGAATGCGCGATGGAAGGCGATCATTACGCCGCCGACCAGGTCCACAACCTCTCCAAAGCCGGCAAGCCGCTGCTGGTGCGCTACGACCTCGCGGGTGTGAAGAAGGCGCTGACCAAGGACGCACTCAGCCAGCGCCCCGCCGACATGTGGCGCTACCGCGAGCTGCTGCCCGTGCGCAAATGCGAGGACATCGTCTCGCTCGGCGAGGTGACGACGCCGCTGATCCGGCTGCCGAAGCTCGGGAAGAAGCTCGGTGGCGGCGAGATCATCGTGAAGGACGAGGGGCGGCTGCCGACCGGCTCGTTCAAGGCGCGGGGCCTCGTGATGGCGGTGTCGATGGGCAAGGCGCTCGGCATCAAGCACATGGCGATGCCGACCAACGGCAATGCCGGTGCGGCGCTCGCGGCCTATGCGACGTCCTGCGGCATCAAGACCACGATCTTCTGCCCGGCCGACACGCCCGAGGTGAATGTCAGCGAGATCGAGCTCCAGGGCGCGACCGTCTACCGCGTCAACGGCTATATCGACGATTGCGGCAAGATCGTCGGCGAGGGCAAGGCGAAGGTCGGCTGGTTCGACACGTCCACGCTGAAGGAGCCGTACCGCATCGAAGGCAAGAAGACGATGGGCCTCGAGCTCGCCGAGCAGCTCGGCTGGGACGTGCCCGACGTGATCTTCTATCCGACCGGCGGCGGCACCGGCCTGATCGGCATGTGGAAGGCGTTCGACGAGCTCGAGAAGATCGGCTTCATCGGCTCAAAACGTCCGCGCATGGTCGCGGTGCAAGCCTCCGGCTGTGCGCCGATGGTGCGCGCCTTTGAGGCCGGCACCGAGCATGCGACGCGCTGGGAGGACGCCCACACCATCGCGTCGGGCATCCGCGTGCCGCAGGCGATCGGCGATTTCCTGATTTTGCGCGCGGTGCGCGAGAGCAAGGGCTTTGCCATCGCGGTCGACGACGACAAGATCTCGGCGGCGCTCAGCGAGGTCGCGCGCGAGGAGGGGCTTTTGTTGTGCCCCGAGGGCGCCGCGACCTACGCCGCCTACAAGGAGAGTCTTGCCGACGGCCGCGTCGGCAAGACCGACCGCGTGATGCTGTTCAACTGCGCGACCGGCCTGAAGTACCCGCTGCCGCCGGTGACCCGCACGCTGGATCGGCACAAGCCGATCGACTTCTCGCAGTTCTAGCGCGTCATTTCGTCTCTTCACGAATGATCCCTCTTCCCCTACGCGGGAAGAGGCAAAAATAAGAATGACATTGCCGGGGAGAGAACAATGAAGAAGGCCGTCTGGGCCGGGCTGATCGGTATTCTCGCTCTCGCCGGCGCTGCGCGCGCCGACGACTATCCCTCGCATCCCATCACCATCATCGTTCCGTTCGCGGCCGGCGGCCCGTCGGATGCGATGGCGCGCGTGCTCGCCGAACGGATGCGGACAACGCTCGGCCAGCCCCTGGTGGTCGAGAACGTCACCGGCGCCGGCGGCTCGATCGGCGTCGGCCGCGCCGTGCAATCACCGCCGGACGGCTACACCGTCTCGTTCGGCCATCTCGGCACTCATGTGGCCAACGGCGCCGTCTACAAGCTCAAATACGACCTCGTTGCCGATCTCGAGCCGGTGGTGCTGCTGCCGAGCAATCCGATGATCGTGGTCAGCAAGAACGCGGTGCCCGCGACCTCGCTGAAGGAGCTGCTGGACTGGCTGAAGTCGCGGCCGTCGTCTCCCACGGCCGGGACGGCCGGTGCAGGCTCCGGCAGCCACATCGCCGGCGTCTATTTCGAGAGCGTCAGCGGCATCAAGCTGCAATACGTGCCGTATCGCGGCACTGCGCCTGCGCTGAACGATCTCATCGCCGGCCAGATCGACGTCATCGTCGACCAGACCTCCAACTCCATCAACCAGGTCCGTGCCGGCACCATCCGTGCCTACGCCGTCACCGACGACAAGCGCCTGCCCTCGGCGCCCGACATCCCGACCGCGGAGGAGGCCGGCCTGAAAGGCTTCCACATGACGCTGTGGTCGGGCATGTGGGTGCCGAAGGGCACGCCGAAGGAGATCGTGGCCAAGCTCAACGCGGCGGCCGTGGACGCCCTGAACGATCCGGCAGTGAAGAAGCAGCTCGAAAGCCAGGGCCTGGAGATGACGCCGCAGGATCAGCTCACCCCCGAAGCGCTCGGCACCCGCCAGAAGGCGGAGATCGCGAAGTGGTGGCCGATCATCAAGGCGGCCAACATCAAGGTGGATTGAGCGCCTCGCCTCTACGTATGTCGCCACGACGATGAGCCGCCGCAGCCTGAGGAGCTATCGGGGGCAGACGCGGCCGGGTTACATCTTGGACTCCGACAGGGCCGCCTCCAGACATTGAAGCAGAGCTGGCGTGGAAAACGGCTTGGCGAGAAAGCAGGACGCGCCGGCCTTCAGCGCGCGGTCGCGCACGGCGTCGTCGGGAAAAGCCGTCATGAAGATGAAAGGCGTGATGCGCCCGAGGCTGCGCATATGCATCAACAGCTCGACACCGCTCATGGCCAACATCTGCACGTCCGCGATCACGCAGGAGGTCGTGTCCAGTTCGGCGGATTGGAGAAATTCGTGAGCGGAACCAAAGGTGTAGACTGTGTATCCGCGCGACGTCAGGAGGTTGTTCGTCGCAAGGCGAACGGAGGGATCATCATCAATGACGGAAATGATCGAAGGCACTGACAATATGATCGCTCCTGAACGGGGAGCCGCCGGCCGCGGTTCAGCCGTTTAGGGAAAGTGGGCCCCCGGAGCGAGATTGGAAAGCATACTTAGGTTTGCAGGTGACCCCTATTGCGCGGGATTCCGAGCGCGTCGGTCATTCTGACGAGATCAGCCAACGACTTCGCCTCCATCTTCCGCATGATCTGCCCGCGATAGATCTTCACGGTGATCTCGGCCAATCCGAGTTCGGCGGCGACCTGTTTGTTCATCAGGCCGGATGCAACCAGGGCGAGGACGTCGCGCTCGCGCGCTGTCAGTCCCTCGAAACGGGAGCGCACGCCTGAGATCGACTTCTCGGCATCGCGCCGCCTGCGATCCCGTTCGATCGCCGCCTGTACCGCATCCAGCATGTCCTGATCGCGCACCGGCTTGGTGAGGAAATCGACGGCACCGCTCTTCATGGCTCTCACGGTCATGGGAATATCGCCATGACCGGTGATAAAGATAATGGGCGTGTGAATGTTGGCCTTGGCGAGGTCGGCCTGGAGGTCGAGGCCGCTCGATCCTGGCAGGCGGATGTCGAGCACAAGGCAGCTGGGGACCGCAGGCGGTTTGGCTTCCAAGATCTCCGCCGCTGAACTGAAGGCCTCGACCTTAAGGCCGACCGATTGAAAGAGATTGGTCAGTGCGCGGCGCATCGACGGATCATCATCGACGATCAGGACGATCGGCTCACCTGCGCTCGCCTGGCCCTGCTTGGCATGGTCGGTCACGACGTGTCCCTGTGCTGCAAGGGCAGGGCGATCTGAAATGTTGCACCGCTCCCCTCATTCTGAAAGGCCGAAAGCCGGCCCGCGTGAGCCTCGATGATCGATCGGCAGATCGAGAGTCCCATCCCCAGCCCGTCCGATTTCGTCGTGAAGAAGGGGGTGAAGATGCGTTCCTTGACGTCCTTGCCGAGGCCGACACCGCGGTCCGTCACGGTGAGAAGCAGGCGGTCGCCGTCGTCGTCGTCCGTCCGGCTCGATCGGATCGCCATTTCGCGCGGGCGGTCGACATTGTCTTGCATGGCTTCGATGCCGTTCATCACCAGGTTGATCAGCACCTGCTGGAGCTGGATCCGGTCGCCGCAAATCTTCGGCAGGTTGGACGCCAACTCCATTCGCACCGACACCCTATGGGTCGCGAGCTCGCGCCGAACGAGCGCCACAGCCTCCCTGACGACTTGGTTGATGTCGAGTGGAATCACTTCGATCTCGGTCTTCTTCGCGAGCGCCCTGATCCGGCGGATCACCTCGCTGGCTCGATTGGCGTCCTCGACGATCCATTCTGCGGAACGGCGCGCGGCCTTCAAGTCGGCCGGTTCGCGATCGAGCCAGGCCATGCAGGCGTCCGCATTGGAGATCACGGCGGCAAGAGGCTGGGTGATTTCGTGGGCAATCGAGGCGGTGAGTTCGCCAAGCGTCGTGACGCGCGTGACATGGGCGAGCTCGGCTTGTGCTTTGCGCAGCGCTTCTTCAGCATGCTCGGCGCGGATCGCCGCCGTTACATCGCTACTGACGCCTCGATAGCCGAGAAAATGACCGTCAGCGTCATGCAGGGGCTTGCCGCTGGTGCGCACGTAAATTGGAGAGCCGTTGCGATCCCTGCCGCGGTAAACCAGATCGCGGAACGGGAGGTGGGCATCGAGCGTCGCGCGATGCTGCTCCCACTTCCCGGGCTCGAGCTCGGCATCGGGCGGAATGTCCCACCGCGTCAGGCCGATCAAGGCCATCGGCGCAGCACTGGCCGGGTCGGCGTGCTCCGATATCTTCGTGATACGGTGATCCGGTCCGGTCTCCCAAAACCAGTCAGATGCGGTTTCTGCATAATCGCGGAATCGCTGCTCGGATGCCTTGAGCTCGTCAAATGCCCTTTGAAGCGCTTCTTTTGCGGCGACCTGCTCGGTGACGTCCACATGGGTACCGATGATTTCCATCACTTCGCCATCGCTGCCGACGACGGGATGTCCTTCGCTATGGACACGTCGTATCGAGCCGTCGGGGCGCGCAATGCGAAAGTCGATTTCAAAGGGGTCCCTTAGCCGGAGGGCCTGACGTTCCACCTCGATGATCCGTTGGAAATCCTCGGGGAGGATACGTTCCTGGAACGCCCGTGCCGGTACATCGATATGGTTCGGCTCAAATCCGAACAGGCGGTAGAGTTCAGCCGATCGGTATGCAAACTCCTGACGGCGCACATCCCAGGCCCAGCTGCTTGTATGGCTGAGCCGTTGCGCCTCGGCCAAATAGGCCTCGCTGCGCCGCAGCCTTTGTTCGGACTCCTTTGCAACCGTGACATCGGTGACGGCCCCGACGAGCTCGATGCACTCTGATCCATGTTTCACCGCGCGCGCCACGGAATGGAGGTATTTGACTGATCCATCCGGCATCAGCAGGCGATACTCATGGTCGAAATCCTCTGCGCGTCGGGAGGCCCGATCGAGGGTCCTTCTGACCGCATCGCGATCCTCCGGATGGATGCGCTGGAAGGCAAAATCCAGGGTCGGCTTCACCGCCAGGTCGCACTGGAAGATGCGAAAGGTTTCCCTTGACCAGACGATCGCGCCTGTCGCGACGTTCAGGCCGAAGCTGCCGGTGCGGCTCAATTCCTGCGCCTGGGCGAGGTAGGCTTCGCTCTGCCGCAGCGCATCCTCCGCCTCCTTGCGCTGGGTGATATTTTCGCAGGCAACCAGCACGATGGGCGTTCCGTCGCCGCGCAGCATCGCCTTGGCGTTTTCACGGACCCAGAGGACCGAGCCGTCCTTCCGGAACTTGCGAATCTCCCAGGTATGCGACTGGTGCAGGGTTTCCAGGGACTGCGCGACGCATCGACGGACGTAGTCGTGGTCCTCCTCGAAGAAGACGTTGAGCACAGACTGGCCAATCAGCTCGGCCGGCGTATAGCCCAGTTGCGCGGCACCGAACGTGTTGACGTTGAGCACTGTTCCGGCCGGATCGACCATGAAATACATGACCGGATTGTGCTCGAACACCTCACGCCACTGCCTCACGGCGTCGCGTAGATCGATGGCATCTTGCCGCGAATCATCTGCGACCGCGGGCTCGTCCTTCTCGCCGTTGCCGAACGATCGAAGCGCGGCAAGGCCGCCGAGCAGGAATTGTGCAGCCGAATTCCCAAATTTCGCGATCTGGCCAGGCATCATCGCAGCATCCCGGCTCGCTGAGGCCAAGGCAAGTAGAGCACTTTGCAACAAGGGGAGCAATTCCTTCCGACTAAAGTGGAATCCGCCCACCGAAACTCGCGGTTGCCGTGCAGCCAGCTGGCATTGCTTGGTCTAATTGAAGGCAAAGGGCCGGAAAACTACGGGACAAACCTACGTATAGCTCGCGCATTCCTAATCATAGAGCACATTTACCTCCGTACAATTGAGCGGTCCGTTGTGTGCGGACTAGTCTCACGACCAATCGAGGGGACGCGATGTGCAAGGCACAAGCCAGCGATTTGCGCGATGTGCTGCTTATAGAGGCAAGCTCTGCGTCCGTTACTCCGAATTGCCGCATGATTGGCGGGTCGTGATTGAGAGACCGCATTTTCAATAACGAGCGTGGATGGCCGTGCACCGACGCACGAGCGTAGCCACGATCATGACAAACAGGAGTAGAGCATGATGTGCGATAGCCCTGAACACCCCGAGCGCGGTCCTGTTGTAAAAGGCTGTGCTGTCTGTGACGGCAAGTTTGGCCTGATCCGATATTATTCCTGGCGAACGCCGCTGTGCTCCAGAAGGTGTCTCGATCGCTTCAGGGCGCGCCGCGAGCGCGACCGCCGATGGCTGTTTCGATTTCAGGCGGCGTGAGTCCGAAACTCTGAACGGGAGGCTGCGTGCTGAACCGTGCTTGCAAGCTCGTCTTGACGATTGCGCTGTCGCTTCCGTCGCTGACCGGAGTGAAGGCCGAGGAGCTTGGACAGGATGCGCATCGTCATCATCCGCCCCAGGATCAGCTGCTGCACGAGAAGTTCTATTCGAGCTGGCACATGCCCGACAATCCGGTGCTGAGTTGCTGCAACAGCGCGGATTGCTATCCAACAGAGGTACGGTACGTCGACGGCAGGATCTACGCACGGCGCCGGGAAGACGGGAAGTACATCCTCATCCCGTCCCAGAAGGTGGAGCGAAACAGAGATAATCCCGACGGCCGCAACCATCTTTGCGCCCCGCCGCCGTCCGCCTCTCTGGTCGACACGGTCTACTGCTTCGCGCTCGGAGGTGCCACGTGAGGTTCATACTGGTCAACGGCCGAACGCCTTTTCGCAAGACGTTCTGTCTATGGTGCTGCGAGGAGATCAGCGGCAGCTACTTGCGCGATGTCAGGACGTTGCTGCCCTACTGCGGTTACGAATGCCACGCGCTTCATCACGAGGCTGGATCGTTGATCGGGGGGCGTACGCGCGCGGCATCTTGAGCAGACAGGCGGGCGAGGCGCATCGGCGGGTGCGCGCCTGCCGGCAGGAGAGGACACGGCTTTGAGATTCATGCTCGTCAATCAGGAACGTCCCTGCCACGGCGCCGTCTGCAGCGCGTGCGCCCGGCCGCTGGGTTCCAGTTACGTCCGGCAAGTGTCCAGGCAAGAGCGCTATTGCGACCAAGATTGCTACCGTCGGGATCAGCGGGCGGCCATGGAACTGCTGTGGCCCTACCGCAGCTCGCTCGAGGCGATCGTGGTGCTGGGGGCGATCTCGAGCTGGAGCTGGATGATGCAGATGGGCGCGCTCTCGCGCTCGCTGACCGAGGCATATCTGCGCGCCCACGACCTTCTGACCACGGAAGGAGGTGACGGCTAGCTGAACCACGCAGGCCGCGCAGAATCGTCGGCCGCAGTCACCACGTCCAGCCCCGCGCCGCGTTCCAGCCCCGGCGGTCGCGAGGCTAGGGCGAGGGGGCTGCGGCCGATGCCGTTGGTGCCGCGCTCACTTCCTGCGTCGTGACGCGCTGCTCGGACTTCGCAGCGACCATGCCGCTGCTCTCGAACCGCGCACGGTAGACCAGCACGTTCTCCATCACGCGCTGGACGTAATTGCGCGTCTCCGACAGCGGGATGCGTTCGACCCAGTCGACCGGATCGACCTTGGGATCCCTGGGGTCGCCGCGCGCCTGCACCCATTCGCGCACGCGGCCGCGGCCGGCATTGTAGCCGGCGAAGGTCATGATCTGGTTGCCGCGATATTCCGACAACAGCGCGCTGAGCTCGGCCGCCCCCATCTGCGTGTTGTAGACGGGATCGGAGACCATCCTGTCCCAGTCATAGGTCAGGCCGAAGCGCTTTGCGGTGTCGCGCCCGGCTTCCGGCGTCACCTGCATCAGGCCGACCGCATTGGCGGGCGACTTGTCGCGCTGGTCGAACGAGCTCTCGGTGCGCGCCACCGAATAGATCACGCTGGTCTCGATCGCGGGCGCGACCTGCTTGTGCTCGGGGATGCCGATGGTCGGAAAGGCGTAATGGTCGAGCGCGAACCCGCGCGCCAGCGCCGACTTGCCCACCTCCAGCATGACGCGCGCATCGTTGCGCCGCCCAGCCAGCTCGCCGAGGCCTTCGAGCGCGGCAACGTCGGTGCTCTCCTTGGCAAAATCCTCGGCGTAGTAGAACACCGTGTCGCGCTCGCCGACGCCATAGAGCATGTCGGCCGCGCGCACGCGCTCGTCCGGGGCCTGCGTGTCAGCTGCGGCCAGCACGGGCGAGGGCGGGCGCAGCTCGATGCGGTCGAGGCCGAGCTTGGCGCGGGCGAGCTGACCGTAATAGGCGGTCGGGTAGCGCGCCGCCACTTGATAGCTCTGGCGCGCATCGGCCGTCGCCCCCATCGCTTCCGCGGCGCGGCCGCGCCAGTAATGGGCGCGCGACAGCGCGAGCGGATTGGCCGAGCCTTCGTCGATCGCGGCGAAGTGCATCATCGCCGTCCTGGGATCGTCGAGATAGCGCAGCGCGATCCAGCCGCACATGAAGTGGTAGTCGACGCGATAGACCTCCATCGCCGGCACGGCCGCCGCGCGCACCACGTCGTAAGCGGTCCTGGACTTGCCCTGGTCGAGCAGTTTTCGCGCCAGCAGACGACGCTCGCGCCACCAGGCGTCGGTGTCCTGCGCCGCCATGGTGTCGGGCGCGGCGGCCAGGATCACCTCGGCCGCGTCGTCGATGCGGTCCTTCTGGAGATGCCATTGCGCGCGGCACAGCACATAGCCGAGATCGCGGCGCGCCTCGGTCGACACGTCATCGAGATAATCCTTGGCCTTGTTGGCCTTGCCGGTGACGGCGGCGCAGGCCTTGACGATCGCGAGCGCATCCTCGCCGAGCCGTTTTGCGGCGCGCCTTGCGCCGGCATAGTCCTTGGCGCCGAGCCGCTTGTCCATGCGGGCGCGGTGGTCGTCGGCGGTCAGGAGATCGCGGAACGCCTCGTAAGAATCTTCCTCGCTGCGCTCCGACAATTCGTCCGTGCGCCAGGCCTCGCGGACGAGACGGGCAGCCCTGTCGGCGTCGCCTTCGGCGAGCAGCACGCGGGCGAGCGCGAACTTGCCCTTGGCGCTGGTCGGGCGGTCCATGGTGAATCTGTGCACGGTGGCCGCGTCGGTCTTCTCCTGCCACAGCCGCGCCTCGGCACGCCGGCGCAGCAGCGCGCTGCTCGGCCAGTCCGGATTGGCGGCGAGGAAGGCGGCGTAGCGTTTGAAATTCGCGGTGCTCTCGGAATGGCGCAGCATGAACCAGTCGGCGAGCTTCTGCCCGGCGGGGTCAGCGATGCGGTCGCGCGCCGCGCCCGCGTCATCGGTCTTGCCCTTGCGCGCGAGGTCGATCGCGTCCTTGAGTGCGGCGAGGTCGCCGGTCAGCGGCGGGGGCGCCGGCTTGTCTGACGGCTCGTCGTCCTGCTTCTTCGACTTGCGCTTCGCCTCGGCGTGCTTGCCGTGGCGCGATTTCGCCGCGGCATGGCGCTGCTTGCCGGCTTTCGCCTCATGCGTCTTCTTCGACGCGGACGATTTGTGATGGCTCTTCGCCGCCAGCTCCGTCGGAAGGAGAGCCAAGGCGGCCACGGCAACGACACACGCGAGCGAGCGTAGGCACTGGTTCATTCCGTGGTCCCCCCTGCGAAACCAGTACAAACCAAAGTCCGCGACGACATGCGGCTCGAGAATCAAAGCATCGAAAACGATGCCACGGCATCGTTTCGCATTTGTCACGCTGTCGCAACATTGCGGCAAAATGCGGATGGAGCGCGGGAACCCTTGCAACGAGGGATAGAGCCGGGCCTTTAACCTTTGTTAACGAATAGGGCTCGCGCGACGATTGCGCAGGGGCCAGGACGCCGCGAGGGCCAGATTGCGCGTGTTCCCGGGCTGAAATCCGGTGTATTGAGTTCCCCGACCTGTCCCTTCAGCCTTTGCCCCGAATCTATGCCGATTTTCAACCAGTCGATCCGGCGCAAGATCGTCGGCATCGCCCTCGGATTGATCGTCCTGATGCTCGTCACCTCGATCCTGTCGATGGTGATGTCGAGCCAGGTCGGCGTTCTCCTGGACGAGCTGACCAACCGCTATATCCCGGCCTATGGCGATCTGGCGCGCGCCAATATTCGCTCGCTGGAGCGGTCGGTGGCGCTGCGGCGCATGGTCATGATGAAGATGCAGGCGTCCTCGGACGAGGAGGCCTATGCGGCGCGCCTGCGCGAGTTCGAGGAAGCGGACCGCAAGATCGAGGAGGAGGCCGAGGGCGCACGCAAGCTCATCAACGCGATCATCGACGACCCGAGGACGCCGTCCGACAATGCCGCGTTGGCGCGGATCGAGATCCGCATCGAGACTGCCGTCACCGAGCTGCGCCGCGAGCTGAACGAGGACCACGCAAAGCTCCTCAAGCAGGTCGACGCCAAGCAGATGGCAGAAGCCCGCGGCACGCTGGAACATATCGATGCCATCCGCGACCAGTTCAACCAGAAGTTCGATGCGATCCGCGCCGACATGCTGACACAGGTCTTCGCCGCGACCTCGCAGGTGATCGGTCACCAGCGGCAGGCGATCGTCGTTTCGGGCATCGTGACCTTGCTCGCGGCGATTGTCGGATTTGCCTTCGCGCTGCTGGTGTCCAGCGGCATCACGCGTCCGGTGCGCCTTTTGCTGGCCGGCACCCGCGAGGTCGAGGCGGGGCGGTTCGACAAGACCATCGCCGTCTCGACCCAGGACGAGATCGGCGAGCTCGCGGCCGCCTTCAACCGCATGATCGAGCAGTTGCGCCACAACGAGCGCATCCGCGAGACGTTTGGCCGCTACATCGATCCCAAGGTGGTGCAGGGCCTGATCGAGCGGCCGGAGGTCGCCATCGACGGCCAGCGCCGGGTGATGACCATCATGTTCTGCGACATGAGCGGCTTCACCTCGATGAGCGAGGGCATGACCCCGCGCGGCCTCGTCAAGGTGATGAACCACTATTTCACGGTGATGTCGGTCCCGATCAGGAGCAATCGCGGCGTCATCGACAAATATATCGGCGACGCCATCATGGCCTATTGGGGCCCGCCCTTCATCGAGGAGGACGAGCCGGCGCTTCTGGCCGGCTGTGCCGCCATCGACATGGCCGACCAGGTGCCCGCGCTGCAGAAGCAATTGCCCGATCTGCTCGGCATCCGCGCCATGCCTGTGCCGTGCGACCTGCGCATCGGCATCGCCACCGGCGAGGTCCTCACCGGCAGCATCGGCTCCGAGCTGATGATGAGCTTCACCGTGATGGGCGATGCCGTGAACCTCGCCTCGCGGCTCGAGGCCGTCAACAAGGTCTACGGCACCCGCATCCTGATCGCGCAGGCGACGGCGGATGCGATCGGTGAGCGTCTCGAATTGCGCGAGATCGATCGTCTGGCGGTCGCCGGCCAGAGCGCGCCGCAGGCGATCTTCGAGGTGATGGCGCGGGCCGGCGCGCTCACCGCTGCGCAGGAGGGCTTGCGCGCGCACTATGCCGAAGCTCTCGCCGCCTATCGCGCCCGCCGCTTCGACGAGGCCCGCGCCGCCTTCAACGCGGCGCTCGAAGCCGTCCCCGGCGACGGCCCCTCGCGTACGCTGCTGGCCCGGATCGCGCAGTTCGAGGCCGATCCGCCGGGCGAGGGGTGGGATGGCGCCTGGCGGCTGGAGCAGAAGTAGGCCCCGCGCGGGAAAAATTGATTCTACTCGATAACGATGTTCGCCCTGACCTATTTCCCGGGCTTAGGTTTGCCGTCCTTGAGGCGTTTGATGGGGACACGCCGATGACAGAACTTGAGGACAGGCTGGAACGGTTCGAGACGCTCACGGCCGAATGCGAGCTGATCGCCAAGCTCGCCACCGACAGCACCAAGCGCGAATTCTATCTCAAGCTCGCCGAGCACTATTACCAGCTGGCGCGCGAGACGCGGGCCGCGGTCGCGACCAGCGCTGCGGCCTGAAGGCGGCTGCAATCCGTTCTTAACATTTGGCACGCATCCTTTGAGGGAGCGAGCGTCGCGATTCGCGATGGCTCGCAGTGGGAATGCTGGGGGCTCGCTGCGATGCAGCGCGTTCCGCTGATGTTGCTTTGCCGGTGTCTTACGGGGCAATCCCATGCGTCTTCTTGCGGTGCTCATCCTCGCGCTCATGACGGCGGCCTGCAACCAGGAGCAGGACATCACCGGCTCGACCGCAGCCTGCCCGGTACGGAACTACAGCTCTTACAATCCCCGCGACATGAACCAGTGCGTGGCCGCCTGCAAGGCGTGCGACCATGGCAACACGGTCACCTGCACCACGTCTTGCACGCTCAAGGGCGCGCACTGAGCCACCAGGGATCGCTGGTCCCTCGGGCGTCGAGGGGCTGACGGTGTCGGGACACCGGAACGATTCACATGACATAATCATTGGTAGGAGCAGGCAGGACACGGAGTCCAATGGAATGGGTATGCTCGATCCCGGCCGGTTTCTGGTGTCGTGCTCGCAGTGCGACGCATGGCCGATGGCGGCCAACGTCAAGCGTTCGAGCTGGTCGGCGTCCCCGAGCGAGGTCCGCTTCGTGTGCCCGCGCTGTCGCCGCGAGGAGACCGCGATCGTCTCCGCCTCGGGCGAGTTGACGCCGATCAGGCGCATCGACGTCCCGCCGCGTGACGTCACTGTGGCCTGGGCCCAGGCGCAGCGCCCGAGAGGCCGCACATAGGCGGCCGGCGCATTGCGCGATCCCGTTCGGGAACCCGGCCGATCGCCGGACGTTTCCGCCCCAACATCACCGATCGAGGCCGGGCGAATGATCAGCGAGCATTTCGACACCCGCACAAGGATCAACATGAAGCTGGCGCTGGATCGGATTTGCCGCAATCGCCCCGTGGGCGAGGATCATGCGTTCCGCAGGTCGGTCGCCGAGAACATCATCCGCTGCGCGCTGACAGGCCGGACCGGTATCGGCCAGCTCGTCGATGCCGGCGAGCGGGCGGTGGTCACGGCGCGCGGCGCGGAAACCTTCCTAGAGCATGATCCGGAAAAGTGCGAAGCGGCTTTTAACCTAAAGCGCGATGACGATTCATCGATCTCATCGTGGCTTTGGGGTTCGCTGAGTTCGCCAGTCGCGTCGCGAGGTGGATCGTGGCGGTTCAACTCCCGACAAATGTGCTAGGATCAGCGCCAGGAGACCATGATGGCCACTGACATGCTTTCGCCCCATGCCGACCGTTTTCGCCTTCACCCGGTCGCGGTGCGCCTTGCACCGATGTTCGGCTTTGCGCTGCTGACGGTGTCATGCGCGCTCGCGAGTTTTGCGCTCGCCTGCGCAACGCCCTTTGCGGCCTTCGCGGTCGTCGCGGCCGCGATGCTGCCGCTGCGACCGGCGCTGCTCGTCGTCACCGGCGCGTGGCTCGTGAACCAGTGCATCGGCTTCGGCGCGCTGCACTATCCGATCGATGGCAGCACGATCGCCTGGGGTTTTGTGATCGGCGCTGCTGCCCTTGTCGCGACCGCGGCCTCATCGGCCGTTCTTCGTATGCTGCCGCAGGGCCGCACGCCGTTGATGCTGGCGATCACATTCGTCGCCGCCTACGCGGCCTATGAGCTCGTGCTGCTCGCCGCGACGCCGGTCCTCGGCGGAGAGGGCGCCTTCACCGCGGCCATCGTGGCGCGGATCGGACTGACCAGCGCGGTCTGGCTCGCCGGCCTCGTCGCCGCCTGCGAGATCGCCCGCCTGGTCGATCCGTTCAGGCGCACGATGCGGAATGCGTAGGCGTCACCACGGCACGTCCGGTCATGGTGATGACCGGACTTTTCGCCACCGCCGCAAGGCGACCACCGTCCAGGCCGCCTCGACAAATCCGAACGGCCATGCGCCCTGGAGAAGGCCGTAAGTCCCGCTGAGCGCGCACGCCGCCGCGAAGGCCAGCACATAATTCGGCCCGCGCGGCTCGAGCGCGTAGAACAGCAGCATGGCGCTGACGGACAATAGTCCGAAGATGGTGAGTCCATCCATCAGCCGGCGGGCGGCTTTGGCTTCTTGGCGACGCCGAGGGCGTGGAAGACGGTAGGCTCCATCACTGGCCACAGCGCGGCCGTCGTGGTCAGGACGGTTGCGACGCTCATCGCGGCCAGCACTGACGAGCGGATTTTCAACCCGGTCCTCCGCGATCGCCAGACGATCCAGGCCCAGGCGCAGAGCACGACGGCGATCGACAGTTTCGTCATCAGCCCATGTGCGTGATCGAGCACGGCGATCAGGCTCCCGGCGCTGGCGAGCACGACGGCTGGCAATGTGAAGGGGAGTACGCAGCACGCCGCGCAGGCCGCAGCGACCACCGCGGTCGCAACCGCCGTGCCCGCGGCCTTGCCGCCGCCTGGCTCGGCCGTCGACCCACAGCCGCATCCTGGCGAGGAGGCCTCGGAGGGGAGGTTGCAGGACGGTCCAATAACGCTCATGTGATTCTCCTCGTGCTTGTGCGCCACGGACCCGATCGCTACGCCCTCAAGCCACTTGAGGTTCAAGCGAAAAGTGAGGGCTTCCATGAGAATTGGCGTGCTCGCCAGGGCGGCCGGCGTCTCGGTCCCCACGATCCGCTATTACGAGAGCATCGGGCTCTTGACGCCGCCCGTGCGGCAAAGCGGCCAGCGCATCTATAGTGGCGAAGACCTCAAGGCGATCCGTCTCATCAGGCACTGCCGCGATCTCGACTTCTCGATCGACGAGACGCGCGAGCTCGTCGCATCGGTGCAGCGGCGCTCGCCGTGCAGTGAAACGAAGAGTTTTGCAGAGAAGCACCTCGGAGCGATCCGGACGAAGATCGCGGAGCTGCGTGCGCTGGAGGTCGCGGTGGCTTCGCTGGTCAGTGGCTGCGAGACGACATGCTGCGGAAGTGCCGCGCCGGACTGCGTGATCCTGCAACCGAGTTGCGGGAGCGCGTAGCCCGGGTGGGCGCAGCGGTACCCGGGACCGCCGTAGCTTGTGGCATGACCCCGGATGTCGCTTCGCTCATCCGGGCTACAGGCTACGCGATATTGCCCGACGGGCGAGACACCCGCGAAGCTGTCAACCCGCCTGTGCGAAAATATTCCACTTTACCGAAATTCGGATTTGTCGTATGTGTCGCCCACCCCGGCTCATCCTTGAGGGGCGATCATGTGGTCGTCATTTTCGCGAGCCGGGCTTGCGGTGGACGCGGTAGCGTCGGGCACGAGAGGCGTGGGGCAGGGCGGATTGCTCTCCGTGAGCCCAAGGCTTCGTGCGGACGAACGGCGCTGACAGGTTCGTCTCGCCAGCAGGTTTCGGCTCCGTCGACAGGGCTGGAAAAACCGCGGCGAAATGGCGGGCCGTGCGTACGGCAAAACCGTGTGGTCCTGGCCGTCGTTGCTACGGTCAAGC
>NZ_AXAB01000073.1:0-24660 GCF_000472645.1 Bradyrhizobium sp. WSM2254
TCGATCGCGACGTCGGCTACCCTTTGTCCGTCGGTCGGAATGTAGGCATCAAGCCACACTGCCGATGAGACGCGGTCCCCGATGCTTTCGAGTGCGCCCGAGCCGACAAAGCCACCATAAGACCATGCCACGAGGCAGACGTCCTCGAGACTGTCCCATTTGATCAGGTTGACGACGTCGGCGATGTGTGTNTCCAGATTGACGTCCTTGCTCAGCAAATGCGAGCGATCGGCCAAACCCGTGAGTGACTGAGCGAACACTCTGTGGCCACCCTGCTCGAGCCGGTCAGTGATCCGGCGCCATATCCAGCCGCCGCAAAAAGCGCCGCTGACAAAGACGAAGGTCTTTCGCGCCGATTGGGCACGGGCGGCACCGATCACGCCGGAGGCAGCTGCTGCCGCGAGACCGCCAGCNGCAGCGCTGCGAAGCATGCGGCGGCGAGTAACGTGAAAGTTTCTCATCACGCGTATCTCCCTCAGTTGCGNAATCTGCAACCATTAGTCGTTTACCATAAAGAGTTGCTACCAAAGTGACAAGGTAAGCAGACATCCCAACTGTCACCCGTTAGGGTGATGCAACTCAATGTCGTCGTTCTAATATTCTTCGCGACTGCCGGTCCATCAAAGTCCCGATGGAGCGCAAACTCTCGAGCTTTCCTGCAAGGACGTTGACGCATGTGCCGCCCAAGGCCTGGCAGTTTGCCAAAGCGCGAGACGAGGAAGTGATCTTTGAGATTACCGGGATCGGACCAACAACTATCGAATCCCGAGGATGATCCACGGAAGAAAAATGATGTTCGGGCTCATTTCCGCTGTTGACCCAAAGCGATCATTAGCTGACTCCATCTCGCGCTCGCGCCGATCTGGGGCACGTGGCTCAGCTGGGATGCCTTCGGGCGCAACGAACGCCACGCGGCGACTCGCCGAAGCGAGCTCGGAACAGGCGATTAAAATGCGAAACATCCGAGAAGCCGACCTCTAAGGCGATATCGGAAATTAGCCGCGCGCTGGCGCGAGCCTCGGTGAGCAGTTTGAGCGCTCGTTGGAGGCGCAACTCGTTCACGTAACCGGTGAACGATGATCCTGATGATGCCATCAGGCGCTGTAGATAGCGAGGTGAGATGCCCTGGCAACGAGCTACCATCTCGACGCTGAGCCCTGGTTCCTGAAAGTGTGTCGTTTGCGGTAGGATAGACTGCTCGGAACGCATCCATTGCGCTGCACTGCTCACCAAGGTATGAGAGCGTCATGGATTGCTGCGCGCGGAACAGGGGCGGGGCGCAGACCATTCATCATCCGCTCGTTGAGAGTCCCCGACCTCGTGTCTGCGCGCGTAGTCAAGACCGCCGCGTCGATATCGAGGTCTTCAGGTGAGATCGCGATTTCGCAATCTCCCGCGGCGGATCGCCCAGCGTTCATGGCTATGGCGCATCACGCGATCAAGCGCCGCCGGTGAACCCAAGGTCTTCTCGGGGACGCAGGCGATGACGGCATTGCGATCCTCGACGAATTGCTCATCGACGATCCATGTCCGCAATTCTTCACCGGCGAGTCTGGCTGCGATCCGGTCGGGTGTAGGATCGATGTCGTGTGCGACCGTTACGTTCATCACGATCCGGCCGCCGGGTGCCAGACGGGCGCGGATGGCTTCGCAGGTCTCCGCGTCAAACTCCTCCGCGTATCGGAATCCCGGTCCACCGACGTCGATCGCAATGCCGTCGTAATATGCGCGGTCATCGAATACGAATTTTCGAAAGTCGGAAACGATGCAGGGCAGATCGTCCGGTAGATCGAAATACCTATGCGCGAGCACGAAACTGATCGGGTTGATGTCGACGATGGTCAATCTCTTGCCGAGACGCCACAGCCGTGTCGCGAGATTTCCGCCGCCACAACCCAGGACGAGGATCTGTTCGGACCGAGACAGAAGTTCGTCCATGAGCTTCACATAGGTGAAGACACTTTCTCCGTCGGGCGTGGCCTGACTTTGCCTTACGCCCTCCTCGAAGTACACGCGTGTTCCATCCCATGAACACTCGACGATGTCGATCTGTCCGTTCGTTCCTTGATAACGCCCCAGCAGTTTCACGGCAGACAAAGACCTTAAGATATGGCATTAGAACGCATGCTTTAAACATCTCTTATCATGTAATTTGCTAAGAACCAACCACTTCGGGTGCCGTTGATAGTATTTCCCGTATTCTTCGATAGAAATTCGACACAGGTTTCTGGCCGCAATCCGGTTCAAGCAGCGAGAACTGGCGGTGATATATTTTGTATCTAGATTGATGCTTGAAGCGGTAATTTGGATGGTGTAGATATATTCGATGAGAAATTTGCCGAAGGCCGCCATTTCATGATCACGGCCAATCAACTCAGGGCCGCTCGCGCGCTCCTGAATATAGACCAGCGGCAGACGGCCGAACTCGCCGGTCTCTCGGTCCCCACCATTCAGCGCATGGAAGCAAGTGACGGAGTTATCCGTGGGAATGTCGATTCTCTGATGAAATTGGTTTCTGCCCTGGAGAATGCCGGGATCGAATTGATCAATCCGGGGGTTACGAGTTCGGCCGGTGGTCGAGGCGTCCGTCTCAGGGAGCACGTCGCGAAGCCGAAAATGAAGAACATGAAGCAGTCCAAGCCCTCTACGCCGCGGAGTTTGGAACGGGTGCGATGACTCCTCGAGCCATTCGAACGACGGGTTTCTCGATCGAGGATGATGAAAACGCTGAAGACAAGCGTACTTGCAAGCGGTTTCTCACGCCTTGAGGCGCCTAGTGGCACTGCACATTGATTATGACCGGTTGGTCTTGGGGGCAGAGTAGCTCTGGCAGCAATTTCGGATCAACGAGGATCTCGATGCTGCGAGAGGTCCTTGGCTGCCTTCTGACGAGGCAAGCGTCAGCACCATCTGGTGAATCGACGGCGGGCTGACGCGGAAATATTCCTGCATGTCGGTTTAGGCCGGGGGCCCGCGATGCAGCCGGGTATAGAGGGATAAAAGCCAGATCCTGCCTCTGCTTGGACGTGAAGGTTTTTGCCGCAGGACTTACGCCGGCCATCCGATTCAGTTGTTCGTGTGTGCCTCGAACGAGGAGGCACGCCACGAATGTACGCTATCGGGTCGAACTCAGGCGAATCGAGCGTACCGAACTCAGGGCGCTGCTCCGCGGCGGCAAGCATGCGTCCCGCAAGCTCAAGCACGCACGGATTTTGCTGGCCGCCGATGGCGGAGCCAGCGATGAGGCCGACGGCGTTGGATCGCGACTAGACGCGGTGGAAACGTCATCCCGATATTGTGCGAAAAGGATCGGCGTTGTCGCAAGGACTATCCCGGTCTGAACGCACCCTGCGATCACGCCGGCTTGGAAGAGCCGAAGGCGCCGCCAGAGCCTCAAATGGAATTGGTGTTCTTGGCCGCCTGATCGAGTAGGGCGAGAAGTCCTTGCAAGATCGTGATGGGCGGCGGAGGACAGCCGGGAATATGTAGATCGACGGGAACCACCTGCGAGACCCCTCCTACCACCGCATAGCTGCCGGCAAAGCAGCCGCCATCCCGGGCGCAATCTCCGACGGCGACGACCCATTTCGGATTGGGGGTCGCATGATAGGTGCGCTCCAACGCGTCGCGCATGTTCTTCGTCACCGGTCCGGTCACCATCAACACATCGGCGTGACGCGGCGACGCAACGAACCGGAGACCGAAGCGCTCGACGTCGTAATAGGCATTGTTCAACGCGTGGATTTCAAGTTCGCATCCGTTGCAAGATCCGGCATCGACCTCGCGTATCGAGAGGCTTCGGCCGAGGCGCCGTCGTGCCGCGCGACCGACGGCAGTTGCGAGCTCGGTCACCGCGGCATCGTCCGGTGACGGTGCTTGCTCGGTGAACGGCCGGCGAAACAGGCTCTCAAAAAGCAGCTTGCGCATCTGGTGCCGTTCCTCAGAGATCGTGGCCCGAATAGGAGCAATTGAAGGATTTGTTGCAGAGCGGGAAGTCGGCGATGATGTTGCCCTCGATCGCGGCCTCTAGAAGCGGCCACTGAAACCACGACGGGTCGCGCAGATGGCATCGTTCGACCTTGCCATCCCGCAAGCGGAGCCAAACCAGAACGTCGCCGCGAAATCCCTCGACGATCGCCATGCCTTCCCGCGCCTCCCGCCGATGCCCCGCATGCGTTCCCAGCGGGCCATCGGGAAGCCGGTCCAATATCTGGTCGATCAGCAGAAGACTCTGTTCAACTTCGCGCACGCGGATCCAGACGCGAGCATTGACATCACCCTCGTTCAGGACCGGTACATCGAAGCGCAGTGCGTCATACGGCGCATACCCAAGTGTCCTGCGTGCGTCGAATGAGCGGCCGGACGCGCGGCCTACGTAGCCTCCAACGGCATACTGCCTAGCCAGAGCGGCCTTGAGTACGCCCGTATCGACAGTACGATCCTGTAGCGATGCCGTATTGTCGTAGAGCTCGACTAAAGCAGGAAAGCGCAACCGGATGGTATGCAGCGTCGTCCGGATGATTTCTCTCCCTTCCTCAGTGAGGTCGCGGGTCACGCCGCCGGGTACGATGATATCACGCATCAATCGATGGCCGAATGCGGTATCGGACGCGCGCAGGATGCTCTCTCGCAATACGCCGCAAAGGGCGTGCATCAGCGTAAAGGAGGCGTCGTTGCAGATTGCGCCGATGTCGCCGAGATGATTGGCGAGCCGTTCGAGCTCTGCGAGCAAGGCACGCAGCCAAACCGCGCGATCGGGCACGACAAGCTGTAAGGCTGCTTCGGCCGCTCGCGAAAACGCAAAGGCGTAGGCGACTGTGCTGTCGCCTGACACGCGTCCGGCGAGCTGGACAGCCCGTGCAAGATTGGCTCCAGTCATGAGCCCCTCGATACCCTTGTGGGTATATCCCAGCCGTTGCTCCAGCCGGCCCACGGTCTCACCGCTGGCCGTAAACCGAAAATGCCCCGGTTCGATAATTCCCGCGTGCACCGGACCGACCGCGACCTGATGCAGACCGTCGGCCTCCACCGACAGGAAATGATAGGGGGATGCCTTCGACAACGCGTTGATGCGGTTTCCCAAGGGGAAGCGAACGGCCCAACAGTCGTGATCGAACCACGGGCGAGTGTCGGGCAAGCCTTCCGCTGACAAACCAAACAGATCGTTGATGGCGCGCTCCAGTCGAAGCGCCGGCGGGTGGTGTTTGCCGACCGAAGGATAAGTGCGGTCGGGGCAATCCAGGCTGACGGTGGCGACTTCTGCCGTATGTCCATCCATAATCGCCATGTGCACCGTTGAGGGTTCTCCCCAAAGGCCAAGCAGGCTCCAGCGTCCATGTGCCAGCTCGCTTGCCGCAAATGTCCAAACGGAAGCATCGACTGTAGCTCGCGGCCACGGGCTGTGTTGTTGGACCGGGCGGCCCTCCAGCATGAGATCGATCAGCGATGGCATATCCTGTTGATCTCCAAACTATCCAAGTAGGCGTGCCACGTGTTGGAACCATGTGACGAGCGGCGCCGGAAGATAGAGTCCCGCAATCAGAACCAGCGAGAGATGGGCAAACATCGGCACGTAGGACGCCTCGGCTGACTTGGTGCTGCCTCGAGGTTCGCCAAATGCGACGCTCGTCAGGCGCAACGTCAAAGCGCCGAACGCCAACAACAGCCCGAACACCAGCACGATCGCGAGCAGCGGCTGGCGTGCGAAGGTCGAGCTTACGACCAGGAATTCGCTCATGAAGATGCCGAGCGGCGGCAAGCCGGCGATCGCGACGACGCCCGTTACCAGACCCCAGCCGAGCGCCGGATGGGTCGCGGTCAAGCCCCGGATCCGGGAGATTCGCTGGGTGCCCTTGATCTGCGATATATGCCCGACGGCGTAGAAGATCGCGGACTTGGTCAGGCTGTGCATCACCATGTGCAGTAGCCCTGCGAAATTGGCGAGCGGGCCGCCCATGCCGAACGCGAACACGATGATGCCCATGTGCTCGATCGAGGAATAGGCGAACAGCCGTTTGATGTCGCGTCGGCGGTAGAGCATGAAAGCGGCGAAGAGGAGCGAAACCAGGCCCATCGTCACCATCAGGGGGCCGGGAGCGATTGCCGCCGGATTGGCGGCGAGCAATATCTTGAAGCGCAATAGCGCGTAGAGCGCGACATTCAGCAGCAGCCCCGACAGTACCGCCGATATCGGCGTCGGACCTTCGGCGTGGGCGTCGGGCAGCCATGCGTGCAGCGGCGCCAGACCGACCTTGGTGCCGTAGCCGAGCAGCAGGAATATGAAAGCGACGTTGAGAAGCGCAGGATCGAAATTCGCGGCATGTTGGATCAGAAGTGTCCAGACCATGCCGTCCTGCCCCTCGCCCATGACTGGACGCGCCGCCATATAGACCAGGATGGTACCAAAGAGGGCGAATGCGATGCCGACACTCCCCAGAATGAAATATTTCCATGCCGCTTCCAGAGCGGCGTGGGTACGATATATGCCGACCATCAGTACCGTGGTGAGCGTCGCAATTTCCACCGCGACCCACATCAGCCCGATATTGTTCGACACGAAAGCTAGGTTCATGCCGAACATCATGGTCTGATACATGGCGTGGTAGAAACGCAGATAAACCGGTGTCAACCGCCCAGCCTCCAGTTCATGCGCGATGTAGCTGGCGCTGAAGATGCTGGTCGTGAATCCCACGAAGGTGTTGAGCACGATGAAGACGATGTTGAGATCGTCGACGAGCACGTACGGCCCCGGCGGCGGACGTTCGATGACGAACAACGAGAGGGCCGAAAGAAATGTCGCCAGGCTCGCCACGACGTTCAACCGGGCCGTCAGCCGGTAACCCGGCAGAACGGCGAGCAGCGCTGCCGAGCCGATCGGAATTACCAGGATGGCTGCGACCGAATCGAAGGAAGCTATGTTCATCGCCGTTCGCCCCGGTAGTCATCGAGCGCGGAGACGTCAACGGAATCGAAACGTTCGCGGATCCGGAACAGGAAGATGCCGATGACGATGAATGCGATCAGGATCGAGAAGGCGACGCTGATCTCAACCACCAGCGGCATGCCCTTGGCGCCGGTTGCCGCCAGCACCAGCCCATTCTCGAGCGACATGAATCCGACGACCTGGCTGACGGCGTTGCGACGGGTTACCATGACCAGAAGTCCGAGCAGCACGACCGACAAGGCAAAAGCGAGATCCTCGCGCGCCAATGGATCGGCCTCCGCGGTCACCCGCAGCATCAGCACCATTGAGAGGGCAACCAGTGCCATCCCGGCCAGCATGGTGGGGCCGATCCCCACGGCGGACTCGATGTCACGATGTATCCCAAGCTGCTTGACGATGCGATGCAGCGCCACCGGAATGACGATCGCCTTGAAGACGAGCGCGATTGCAGCCGTGATGTAAAGATGAGGCGCGTCCTGGACAAAGGCCTGCCAAGCGACGGACAGCGCGAGCACTAGGGCATGAAGCGCAAAAACGTTGAGCAGCGAATAGAGCCTGTCCTGGTACAGCATCATGAAGCTGATCAGGACGAGCCCGCCGGCCAGCGTGTGCGAGACGTCGAAGGAGAGGCTGTGCATCTGCATCAGAAGCTCTTTGACACGAACAGGAGGAGGGTGCCGAGCAGGCCCAGCATGAGGGCCGCACCGAGAAATTGCGGAACACGAAAGACCCGCATTTTCGCCGTGGCGGTCTCGAACAGCGCGAGGAAAAAGCCGGCAACCGCGAGCTTGACGAGGTAGGCGACGGCGCCGATGGCATAGGAAAACGGCCCGGTACCGAAGACTGCTATCTTCCAGGGAAGGAACACGCACGCGATCAGCGAGACATAGAGCAACAGTTTGAGGAAGGCGCCGAATTCGATCATTGCGAGATGGCGACCGGAATATTCGAGAACCATCGCTTCGTGCACCATGGTGAGCTCCAGGTGCGTTGCGGGATTGTCCACCGGTATTCGCGCGTTCTCCGCGAGCGCCACCATGATGAGCGCGATCATCGCCATTCCCAGCGATACCCGTAAGCCGACATAGGACGAGGCCATGAAATTTGCGACCGTCGAAAGTTGGGTCGAGCCGGCAATCAGCGCCGTGCAAAATACAAATAGCAGCATCGCCGGCTCCGCAAGCGCCGCTATCATGACTTCGCGGCTGGAGCCGATGCCGCCAAAACTGGTGCCGACGTCCATCCCGGCGAGCGCAAGAAAGAAGCGTGCACTTCCCAGCAGCGCCACGATGGCAATCAAGTCCGCCGTCCAGTTGAAGAGGAGACCGGTAGCGAACGTCGGCACCAGGGCGGCGGCAACCCAGATCGCGGCGAAGGTTACATAGGGTGTCACGCGGAACAGCCAGGAGGCGTTGTCCGCCAGCACCACTTCCTTGCGGAGCAATCGCAGGAGATCAAGATACGGTTGAAAGACCGACGCTCCCTGGCGACGCACCAGGCGGGCCTTTATCTTGCGCACAAAGCCGGTCAGCAGCGGCGCCAGCAGTAGCACCAGAAGCATCTGCATGCCTTGCACAAGAATGTCCGACATCACGACCATATCGCGAGAACCAGAAGGAGAGTGACGAGGGTCGCAAAGACCAGGCTGAGATAGCGCCGGATGGTCAGGAACTGTAGGCGATTGAGTTTATCGGCAGAGAAGCCAACGGCGCCTGCTATCGGCTCATACATTCGCTCCCAGATCAGATCGTGCAATTCGATTCGCAGGCGCGCTGGCCTGATATCCCCGGGGGGCGGCATCTCGACATGATCGCGGGCGTGGAACACGAGCGTACCGAAGACGCGGCGGATAGGCTGAGCGAAGCTTCCGCTCGAATATTGGGCCGCGGGTGTCGGATCGGAAAAGCCACAGCCCCAGGCCGGCCCCCGCCTTAAGGCACGAGAGGCAAAGCGATGAATAAAGACGACGGCCGCTGAAGCGGATATCGCGATGAACACCATAACAAGCAGCCCGTTGTATGAACTGCGACTCTCCGCAATCGGCGCGATCGAAAGCCAGGGTTCGTTGGCCTGGATCGGCATGCGGCCGCCGAGGATCTGTAGCGTGATCGGCGAAAGCGCGTCGATCACCAGTCCCGGCAGAATTCCGGCCAGCAAGCAAAGTGCGGCGAGGATGAACATTGCCGAAAGCGAGTAGCGGTCGACTTCCTCTGCGGTTTCCGCCGCCACGCCGCGCGGACGCCCGAGAAAGGTCACGCCGTAGGCCTTCACGAAACACGCCGCTGCCAACGCAGCCGCCAAGGCCAATAGAGCTCCGACCGCAGGCACGGTGATCTTCAGCGCCCATTGCGGCAACTCCGGGCTCTGCAATACAGCCTGGAACATGAGCCATTCCGAGACGAAACCGTTGAAGGGCGGAAGCGCTGAGATCGAGACACAGCCGACGAGAACGGCAAAGCTTGTGTACGGCATGCGATGAATGAGGCCACCCAGCTTGTCCATGTCCCGTTCGCCGGTCGCGGTCAGCACGGCGCCGGCGCCGAAGAAAAGCAGACTCTTGAAGAAGGAGTGATTGAGAACGTGAAACAGAGCCGCAGCAAACGCGAGCGCGGCCTGTAGTTTCAGGCCGTTGGCCTGGAAGGCCAATGCAAGGCCGAGGCTTGCGAAGATGACGCCGACATTTTCGATCGTACTGTAGGCGAGCAGGCGCTTGAGGTCCTTTTCCATCATCGCATACAAGATCCCCATTACGGCAGTGAGGCCGCCAAGAGAAAGCACGATCACACTCGCCCACCAGCTCGGCTGTCCCAGGAGATCGAATACCACGCGAATGAAGCCGTAGATCGCGACCTTGGTCATGACGCCGCTCATCAGCGCCGAGACGTGGCTCGGCGCCGCGGGATGCGCGAGCGGCAGCCAGACGTGCAGCGGCACCAGGCCGGCCTTTGAACCGGCGCCGAGCAACATCAGGATCAACACCAATGTGGCCACGTAGGGCGTATGTTGAGCCGTGCGAATGGCGGCAAATTCGTAGTCTCCCGCCGGCCCCGCCAAGAGGCCGAAGGCTAGCAGCAAGGCGAGTGTGCCGAAGCTCGCCATGACGAGGTAGACGTAACCGGCTTTCGCGTTGCCCGGTTCACGATGATGCGCCATGACGAGCGCCCAGGACGCGAGCGACATGAATTCCCAACAAAGCAGATAAGAAAACGCATCACCCGCCAGCACCACAAGATTCATTCCTGCCAGAAAGGCGGGGAAGAAGGGCAACACGCGCTGCGGCGCCTCCTCATGATGACCGTAGCCGAGACCATAGAGGCTTGCCGATGCCCCTCCGAGATTGACGACGACGAGAAAGAACGAAGCCAGTCCGTCGAGGCGGAAATGGGCGCCAAGCCACGGCAATCCGATTGGCAGAATCAGATCGGCGGCGTTCGCGGTATCGCCCAGCAACCAGTGAATGGATCCTATCAATGCAATCGCAGACGCGGCTAATGTCGCGCCGTAGATGATGGTCGTGGCGATCGTTGAGCGGCTCAGAACAATCGCCAGAACTGCGGATCCAAGCATTCCGGCAACACACAGCATTTGCAGAACGACAGCCGACATTACCTGCGCGCCTTCATTCCGCTTGATGCTTTGTTCTCTATCTGATTGTTCAAATAGATCTTTGCCGATCCGGAATTGACTTTCAGCCGCACCCCGCGCCCCTCGGCGCTACTGACAGCCCCTTCGTCGATCAACTCAATGCCGGCGGTGTCGAGAGCTGTAATCAGCTTCACCAGCGAATCGACATTGCCCCGAACCATGGCCTCACTCGCCTCCATACGTTGGATCGTTGGCACTGAAAGCCCGGACAGTTCTGCAAGCCGTCGCTGATCGATGCCGAGGAGGATCCTGGCCGCCCGCAATTGAGCCGCTGTGATCATCGGATCGCCCCACCACCGGGATTCGAACGAATACCCCACATCATCCCTGCATCGTAACTAGTCATGTTATTATGTCAATATATGATATTTAAAACATCTAAATTAAACGGAATGTCGTTGGCGCGCAGACGGAATCTGATCCTAGTGCGTCGAGGTCAACATGAGCTCGAAATCCGCGTACAAATTCATCGACCGCACGTTTGATGTTGTTGTCGTCTGCGCGGGCGGTGCCGGTTTGCGCGCCACCGGGGGCGCGGTCGAGGCGGACTCGACGACCGCACAATGGTGTTTCCGACAGACAGCTATACCGTTGCTGGCCGATGAGTGGGCCGAGCAGATTCGGCTCACAACAACGGCAGGCCGTCTTGATCCCGATCAAACTTGCGCTTGTCGTCTGGGCCAATATGCGAACTTTGCCGGGAGCCAACCGTGCTGGACTTGCTCAATGCTCATCGCATCATGAGCATTTCCACTAACCGTTCAGACGAGGTGGCCACAGACTATCGATCGCTACTCAATGACGGCTTCCTGCTTTTTTGCGGAACAGGGCGGTACGAGCCGAATCATCCGCCACGGCATTCTGGTACGCCTATGCAGATCTGGTCTCGGCTTACGGAGGCAGCGGGCAATTGGAGCCGGCGCGGCAGAGCTTGACTGAATTGAACAAGATCCGACCAGATTTCACGATCCAGTGGTTCCGTGAGTTTGGCTACGGATACTCAAGCAACCCGCAGTTTCGTCGGGAATTTGATGAAATTCTCGATGGGCTAAGGAAGGGAGGCGCGCGGGAGCAATATCGTGAAGGCTATTCGCTTGCCAACATTGGCGACCTTCCATCTCGAATCGGCGGAGTCGCTCTCCGGAGCCAACTCCATGGTCGCGGTCGCTCTTGTCGTCGTGAAACGGAGCCCGGAGTGCCTAGGAGTCCGGGTCCCGCAACCGTAACGGCACCTGAGCGCGCTCTTGCTGCTCGGCACGTCGGCAACTCTATCCGCGCACCTGTAAGCCCGCATTGACCCATCTCAACCCGGGTGACGAGCTTTGGCGGTGACGGGGCGCGGTCTATTTGAGCGTGCGGATGTAGTCCGCCAGATTCGCGACTTCGGTCCGGTTCAACGACAGCTTCGGCATGTTCGGATGCGGCGCCAGCAGGAGGAAAGCCAGCTTGTTCTGGTCGAACTCGGGCATCTTCGCGAAGGTGGCGAACGGCGGCGCCTGATCGGATGTTTTCGTCTGGTCGTTCTCGACGAGATGGCACGCTGCGCACCAGCGTTTTGCGATATCCTTGCCCTGATCGGCGTCCGCCGCCGCGGCCGGCGCGACCATCGCGAGCGCGCAAACCGTGGCGAGCGACAATCCGAATGCTTTCGACATACGAGGAGTCCTTTAGGATCTGGCGTCACCGTGACGTCTTCCACGTGATGCAGCAGAAAGACAAGTTGTCCGCCGTCGTCGTGGACCGGCGTGTTGATCGGCTGCCAATGGCGCTCCACGAAGGAACCGGCCGTGTCCTTGATGTCGTAGCGCTGGACGGCCATGGCGTGCGGCCTTCCGGTTTGCGCGACCGTCTTCAGCGAATTGTACAGGTTTGTGACCCCGTCCGCGAAGGGTTGGTCCGGATCGTCCGGGAAGACCTCGAACAGTGAGCGTCCGAGGATGTCGGCTCGACTTGTAAGGGTCACGGCGGCATACGCGGCGTTCACGTCGACGATCTGCAGCCCGGGTCCGGGATCGAGTAGCAGATAAGGATGTGGCGAGGTTTCGAAGTCCGCGAGAAACTCCTCCCGGATCCGCGAAGCGTCGACCTGTTGTCCGCGCCGGGAGCTGAGGGAGCGTCGGCCCCGACGCTCGCGGCATCGAGCACCGCCAGTTCGCGCAACTGACTGGCCAGCAGTTTTTCCAGCGTCCTCCGCTGGATGGAGTCGGGCGCGTCTTCCAGCAACTTGCGGAAATGCGCGATGTTCTGCTCGCAAATGAACTTCTTCATGTTTCCGTCGGTCGGGTGATGCGGGGCCCACCCGCCGCGATCCCGGCGCAGCCTTGGGCCCGTTCGGTCCGATGAAGTGACGGAAAGATGCCACGGGACGCAAGGAGCGTCCAGCGGCCGCGTGCGGCGTGAGATTTCTCGACCGCGTCGCGTGCGGCTTCTTCCGAACAATCCCGTGTAGAGGCAGATCAGCAACAACAAGAAGTGAACGGTTGCTCGCCACCCCGGCCGTCAGGTTCTGAGTTCGGATACCGCGCCTGCGCGGTAACTTCCGGCCTCGCATTTCATTCCTCCGAGAGCCCAGAGGCTCGAATTGCTCACGCTCGCCGAGGGGTTTGCCGACCATGTCGCCGAGCGGTCTCCTCACACGATCTTGAACCGCAGCGGCGCTATCCCCGGCACGTTTCCTCGGAAGCCGGGTTATTGCCTTCGGGGCCTTCAAGCGCGCTGCAGCATGCCTCGTACCAATCAAATTCCGTTTTGCCCGCGTTGCAGGACGCCGATGACGTTGGCCACGCCTCGAACAGGCAAAGGGTCTCCAGTTTGGCGATGTTTCAAATGCGAAGCGGTGGATTGATTCCGGTTTGAGCCGCGGTCCGGTGCGCCGAAGATCATCGACCAATCTTGATTGTAGCGCGCTCAAGTCGTCCGGCATCTCGCCGAACTTCCGGATCACCTTGGCGTCGCCGAAGTCGCCGCTGGCCGGATCTCCGGTCCGCGAGAAGGCGACCGCGCCCATGACGCCGGGCTTGCGCGAGAGGGTCTCGGCGCGCATCACGGCGGCGGTGGCTGAGAGGCACTCCGTCGCCTCGCCGGCGGCGATTCGATCGTCGGCGGCCACGAAGGGCAGGGCGACGTAGTAGGTGACGTTCATCGCGGTTACTCGTTGCGGTCGCGCGACCGATCGAACCGGCCTCGCGCATAGCCGGTAGAGACCGACGTTCGAAGCTCGAGCTCGGCCTCGAGAAAACCGTTGGCCACCAGCAGCGCTTTGACCGCCTCCCGGGCGTCCCCGCCGCAGGCCGCGATGGCCTAGTCGGCGGCGAGTTCGATATCGCCCGCGGAGGGCGCGGCGGGTTCGGCTGCAGCGGGCATCATAGATGTTCGTGCTTTATTCGACGCAAGCTCAGGCGCATCGGTCGCGTGGTGCTGACCAACCGCGAGCACATCATCGCGCTGGAGCCGATGGACAAGGGGCTCGTCGGCACCCTGCGGCGCTACCCCTACGAAGTACGCTCAGCGCTGGAATATTTCGACGAGATCCAGGACGTGAAGGTCACGAAGGACATGGTCGATCTCGCCAGGCACATCGTGAATCAGAAGGCCGGTCGGTTTGACCCTGCCAAGTTCGAGGACCACTACGAGACCGCGCTGATCGACCTCATCAACAGCAAGCGCAGCGGCAAGCCGATTACTCCGAAGGAGAAGTCCGCATCGACCAACGTCGGCGACCTGATGGAGGCGCTGCGCCGAAGCGTCGGCGGCGCTGCGGCAGAAACCAAGGCTCCGAAGAAGCCGGCCAGGAAGCCGCGGAAGGCGGCGGCCGGCCAGAAGGAAATGCTGATGTCGATCGCTGGCAAGAACCTGCGAAGGAGGCGGCGGCGAAGAGGCCGGCGGCCAGGTCGCAGCGGAAGTCGGCCTAGCAATACAGGCGCTGCGAGTCCGGCCGAGATCTAGCCGAACAGGTGCGCAAGCCAATACGCCGCCCCTGCCGCCAATCCGCCGACCAGGAGCGTTTGCATCGCCGATTTGATCTTGCTGACCCCGGTGAAATGCCCTTTGACCGCCCCGAAGCAAAGCAGGGCCGCACCGGTCGCTGCGACCGAGATCTGTAGGGCTGTCCCGATGTCCTTCGTGAACATGTAGGGCACGAGCGGAATCAGGCCGCCCACCACGTACGAGCCGCCGATCGTTGCAGCGCTGATGGGCGCGCGCTTCGAATCTGAGCGTTCCAGTCCCAGTTCGAAACGCATCATGAAGTCGACCCATCGCTGCCTGTTTGACGCGACCGCGCCGACGACATACTTCAGCGTGTCTCCTTCGAGTCCGTACTCGCGAAATATCTGCTCCACCTCGTCGATCTCCTTGTCGCGCAGTGATCGATTTCATGGTGTTCGCGCTGTTCTTCGGCGGCGTAGTGCTCCGCGTCGGTGCGCGCGGCGAGAAACCCGCCGAGGCCCATCGCGATGGCGCCCGCGACCACCTCGGCGAGCCCCGCGGTGACGATCACGTCCGTGTTGGCGACGGCCGCGGAAAGGCCGGCCGCCAGCGCGAACGGCACCGTCAAGCCGTCGGCCATCCCGATCACGACGTCGCGGACGCTTTCGGAGGAGGTGAAGTGCTTCTCGATGTGCGGGGTGGCTGGCACAGGGGTGCTCCAGGTTGGAATCGCGGGTCGAGTTCGAAGAGGGCCGCCTATTCGGCGGCCCTCTTGCGGCCTGAGATCATGGACGCGACGAGATTTTCGCGATGCTCGAAGCTCGCGATCAGCACGCCAAGAACGTGCGCCACGACGAGGCCGACGGTCAGGTCGGCCAAAAATTCGTGGACGTGTTCGACCAGTTTCGAGCCCCAATAGGCGTCCGTCGTCATCATGTAGCCCGTGGCGCATGTGCCGGCCAGTGCGACGAGGAGAGCGACGATCATGGCTCCGCCGGCCGGGTTGTGTCCGATATAGCGGGGCGCCCTGAGCAGAGCGACGTCGCGAAGATAGGCGAGCACCTCGCGCGGCGGGCGAACGAAACTCGAAAATCGCGCATGCTGCGGACCGACGAAGCCCCAGACGATGCGGATCGCGAGAAGGCCTGCGATGGCGTAGCCGGCGGCGACGTGCACCCGCTCGATCTCGTCGCCGGTGGCGTAGGCCAGAACGAACAAGGCTGCCAGCGACCAGTGGAAGATCCGCACGAACGGATCCCAAACCTTGACCGTGGCCGGCGGCGTCGCGCCGCCGGCTCCGATCGTGTTGCTCACGGTTCTCATTTGCGAACCACTACATCTGGCCGATGATCTGGCCGTTGGTCGGGTCGACGAACAGCTCGACCCGATGGCCGTTCTTGTCGAGCGTGTAGAGCTCACCGCAGGCGTTCTTGAGCTTGGCCTTCTGGACCTTGTAGCCTTGGGCCTCGACCTTGGCCTGCAACTGCGCCATCGGCAGCCACGGGGCCTCGGGGGCCGACGTACACGGCTTGCCGAGGCTGCCGGCCTGGGCGGAGGCCGCCCCGAGCGTCACGGCGGCGACGGTAAGAATGGCGATCTTGCGCATAGGTATCTCCTGACGGTGGCCGGCCGCACCATGCGCCGGCGATGTGGGGCAACCTGCCAGAAGCGGGCTGACCGACGCCTGTTGAGGCAAGTCAGCTAATTGTCAGGTGATATCTGACATCCATATCTTTCGGATGACGAGTTGCTTCATGGCCTTACGCCCGCACCGACTTCGGACCCTGATGCTTGCTACCGCCGTCATGGTTGCGGGCGGCGGGGCGCCGGCATTCGCCCGCGATCACGACGACGCACGACGAGCTGTCGAGGCAGGCGAGATCCGCCCGCTCGCAGACATTCTGAACGCCGTCAAAAGCAAGCTCCCTGGCGACGTCGTCGGCGTGAAGCTCGAACGAGAAGCCGGCGTCTGGAAGTACGAATTGCGGGTGGTCGACGAGAAGGGGCGGCTATTCGAGATCCACGTCGATGCCCGCAGCGGCGAAGTCGAACAAACCAAGGAGAAGTGATGCGCGTGCTTGTTGTCGAGGACGACCCGCGGATCGCGTCCGATGTCGCGCGCACACTCGAAGCCTCCGGCTACGTGGTTGAGACCGTCGCCAACGGCGAGGAAGCCTGGTTCCTCGGCGATACCGAAGATTTTGGAGCCGTCATCCTCGATCTCGGCCTGCCGGGCATGGACGGCCTCGCGGTCCTGAAGCGCTGGCGAGCCAATGGACGGCACATGCCCGTTCTCATACTCACGGCGCGGGCTAGCTGGGCGGAGCGCGTCGACGGGATCGATGCCGGCGCCGACGACTACCTGCCGAAGCCGTTCCGGATGGAGGAGTTGCTGGCGCGGCTGCGGTCTATCGTGCGGCGCTCGGCGGGACATGGCTCCTCGGTCATGACCGCCGGCGAGATCGTGCTCGACGAGCGGCAAATGAAGGTGACGCGCCGCGGCGTGCCGATCACGCTCTCGCCGCTCGAGTACAGGCTGGTCGCCCATCTCCTCCGGAATCGCGGGCGGGTCGTCTCGCAGCAGGAGATCGACGAAAACGTCTACGGCCACGGCGAGGAGCACGACTCCAACACGCTCGAGGTGCTGGTCGGCCGCGTGCGCAAGAAGCTGGGTGCGGATGCCATCGAGACGCGGCGCGGCTTCGGCTATCTGATGCCCGAGAAGCCCGCATGAACCGGCATTCGCTCAGGCTGCGATTGGTCGCAGGCGGGGTCATTGCGATCCTGATCGCGCTCGCGGTCTCAGGAGGCGCGCTCGTCGTGGTCTTCGAACGGCACGTCTCGCGCACCCTCGCTCAGGACCTTGACGTCCATCTGAAGCAGCTTCTCGCCGGCATCGACGTCGACCCGCAAGGCAAGCTGGTGTTGACGCAGACGCCAGTCGATCCGCGGTTCGCGGATCCTCTGTCGGGGCTCTACTGGCAGGTCAGTGACGATCACGGGCGGAGTCTCCGCTCGCGGTCGCTGTGGGATTCCGCCATGACGCTCCCGGCCGACCGGTTGGGGCCTGGCGAAACCCATCAGCACGAAGCCACGGGACCCGGAGGCCAGCGCGTGCTGGTCGCCGAGCGCGCCGTCACGCTTTCCGCGGACGGGAAGCCGGTGATCGTCCGTCTCGCCGTCGCCGAGGACCTGGCGAGGGTGTCGGCCGCGACCTTGGCGTTCGCCAAGGACCTTGCGATCGCGCTCGTTCTGCTCGGCTGCGTGCTGGCCGCTGCGACGTGGGTCCAGGTCGGTGTCGGTCTGCGTCCCCTGGCAGCGCTGCGCCGCGGAGTGGCGGATATCCGGGCGGGCCGAACCAGGCATCTGCCGTCCTCGGTCCCGACCGAAGTCCGTCCCCTCGTCGAGGAAGTCAACGCACTGATCGATGCGCAAGAAGGCGAAATCGAACGGTCCCGCGGACGCGCCGCGGATCTGGCGCATGGGCTGAAGACGCCGCTCGCAGCGCTCGCGGCCGATGCGTCACGCCTCCGTGAACGGGGCGAATGCGACGTCGCCCAGGACATCGAGGCCGTCGGCGAGGCGATGGGGCGCCATGTCGACCGCGAGCTCGCCCGGGCGAGGGTCCGCGGCCGCGCTAGAGGTAGCGCCCCAGCGTCCACTTCCGTGAAACCGCTCGTGGGATCCATCGTCGCGACTTTGTCGCGCACTCCCGACGGCGGGCGAGTGAGGTTCGAAAACCTGATCGCCGACAGTGTTAGCGTCCCACTCGACAGAACCGACCTCGCGGAAATCCTCGGGAATCTGATCGAGAACGCCGCTCGGCACGCCGCGGGATGCGTCCGCCTCACGGTCGATGGAAGCCGGCCGTCCATTGCCGTCGAAGATGACGGTCCGGGCATTGAACCTGCCCACCTCTCGCGCGTGTTGGAGCGCGGCATCCGCCTCGACGAGCAAGGTGGCGCAGCGGGTCTGGGTCTTGCCATCGTGCAGGACGTTCTGGACGCGTACGGATGGGGACTGGAGCTCTCCACATCGGAGCTCGGCGGTCTGAAGGCGGCAGTCGCTCCGAGACCTGCGCTGCTCGAGAAGCGAAGCGGTCCAGCCGAAAATGCGGCTCCGTCCACAACTGTTGCGCAGCAAGTCTGACGGTTTGCTGACATCGGCCGTCAGCGGCTTGAGGGCCGGGCTGGAGTAACGGTTGCGCATGCGGCAGACGCCGCGCCTCCAAAACGAGAGATCACAATGCGCAAGCCAGTCATTTACGCCGCCATCGCCCTGTTCGCCGCTTCGTCTGGCATCGCTTTGGCGGAAGACGCCGATACCTCTTTCCACAGGACCTCGCGAACCGGGGCGATGGCGGCGGACCAGCTCAAACGGCAGATCGACGCCCTCGGTTACGATCTCGGAAGCTTCGAGCTGGACGACGGTGCCTTCAAAACACGCATTGTCGACCGTCAAAGCGGACTCCCGGTGAAGGCGAAGTTCGACACCGTCACCGGCAAGTTGCTCCGGGCTGCTCCCGGTTCTCGATGACCGTCGCTGCCGGCCGGGGGGACCGGATTCTTACGGTCCCCCCGGTGCGTGATCATTTACGATCCGGGACTACATTTGCGTTCGATGGAGAGCGACTACGATTCTCAAGGGCAAGCGGAAGCGGCGATAAAGCTTGCCATGGCCGCCGACGGCACGGAGCGGCAACGCCTGATCGGGTTAGCCATGGCCTGGTTGGAACTCGCCCGTTCGCGCCCGGCTACGGCATCCTGTCGGAGTAGCGAACAGGCGGCCTAGCGGGGCGCCGGAATTCTCGGCGCTCGATCGCGACGATCCTCCGGCGAGAGTTCCGTCACCCCCGATGAAACTCTGCCGGGATCGTAAGGTAGGCATGGGTCGGCCGCAGCTTGCGGCGCCTGGCGATCGTTTCGCGGCCCGATCAGCCATTGCGCGGGGTACAGGCTATCCAGCGGCTTGCTGGCCCATTTTCAGAAGCGGCCGAAGGTGTCATCACAGATCCTCCCGCAGTCCCTTGAAGATGGGGTGACGGACTTTTCCTTCCGACTTGGCTCGGTACTCGATCTCCGCGAGGAGCTTGGGCTCGACCCAGATGCCCTTGTGCGCGATCCGCTTGGCGTAGGGCTGCGTCTTCCGGATCAGCGGCTTCAGCCGCTTCTGTAGGGCGGCGGCGGAGGCCTTGTCGAAACCGTGGTCGACCTTGCCGGCGTAAACGAGTTCGCCGCCCTTGCGGCGCCCTAAATAGATGCCGTCCCACTTGCCCTCGTCGAGCGCGAAGCCGGCGATGGTGAGCGTCTCCCGCTGCGCGCAGGCCTTCTTCACCCAAGTGTTGCCGCGGCCGCTGACGTAGGCGCTGTCCAGCAGGCGTGCGCGAACATCTCGCGCCCGTCGATCTCGAAGCTCTCGCTGAACTGGACGTCTGTGCCCGCGATGATCTTCTTCAGTTCACGGCTGCTCCCGGCCGCTCAGGCTCAAATCCACATTCGAACCAGGTCGTCCATGTGACAAGCTTCCATTCGGTCGAGTCCGCTATCCCAATGCTGTCGGGCGAGTGAGATCAAACGGGCAATCAGCCGCCAGCGGGTCGCATCTAACCTGTCTCGGATTTGATCTGTCGCAAATAGTGACGCCGGCCCGGAGACTATACTCCGGTTAGTTTATGGAGCGCTGTCATGATCATCGAGCGCTTATCCCAAGAGCATCGCAACATTGAGAAGTTGCTCGCCATCCTCGAGCGGGAACTTGACGTATTCGACCGCGGAAACCGTCCTGACTACGAGGTCATTCACGCGGTGATCAGTTACTTCGAAGTCTATCCCGAGGTTTATCATCATCCCCAGGAAGATTTGGTCTTTGCCAAGCTGAGAGCGCGAGATCCAGTTGCTGCTGCGAAGATCGGTGATCTAGCTCGCGAACACCAGAAAGGGGCCCAGCTTTTACGCCGCGTCGCTCAGGCTGTCGACAGCGTACTTGCAGACCGTGAAATTCTTCGTGAGGATGTGGATATCGTCGTTCGCGATTTTATCGCGCACGAGCGCCGTCACATGATGATGGAAGATCGCGATTTTTTCCCTGCGGCACTCAAGGTTCTTAAGCCTCAAGATTGGACTGAGATCGCTTCGGCCGCCACAAGTCACGAGGATCCCCTGTTCAGCGATGTTGCCGAAGAGCGGTTTGACGCACTGCGAGCACATATTTTGCGACTAGAGCAGGAGGCTGAAGCCGAGCGAAAGTAGTCGGGATGGTGTCGCTCAGTGGCACCCTACCCGAACGACGCCGCGGTCAGGCGCGCAAAGGAGATTACGAGTTGCTCCCGCGCTTACATGCGCTTGCGGCTCGAAGCAGGAGGCTCCGATGCCAGTCGACACCGACAATCTCCAGTCGGCCATTCGCTGTGCGTTGCTGACGACGCGCGCTACGGCTCTCTGTCCTTTCCATCCAGAAGTGATCATTCGCGTCGGAGACGACGCCGCGGAAACCCATGCATATTACCGCGCCAGAAAAATCATCAAGAGTGACGGCACATACTGGGAGCATGAGGATCTCACGGACGAGATTGCGCGCCAACTCACAGATGCGGCCGACGGCGCGTGTCCTCGATGTACGCAACTGGTTGATTCCCATAACTAACGGCCCGCGCATGAAAATCATGCGTACGATTGCTGGATCCGACCTCCTTTATCGCCGGCGCTCAGAACACTACCATGACGGCCCGGCACTAGGCTGAAGGAAAAATGGTGTCCGTATCCGTTCTGACACGATGAGGCCAAGCGGGGTGTTTGTCAGGCCGCCAGTTCGGTTTTGCTGTGGTCAATCCGACGACCGCGAAGATCGTGGTCGGGCAATTCAAAGAGGGCGGTTTTACTGCGTCAGATATCTATATGCGACAATCAGAGCCACCATGCTCGCGAAAATCAGCAGTGCCGAGAGGGATTTTCGGATCATTGGCCTCGTCGAATGGCGCGCAGCCGATGGAGCGGGCTGAGGTTTAGGCCGTCTCTGGAAGCGCACGACTTTGCCCTCTGTCGTTGGTGTGCGGGCCTTTGGTTCCGGGGCCGCGCCCACGCCTCCCATCTCGCTGTAATAAGCGCTGTAGACCTCGCGAACGGCCAGGGCCGTGGACTCGGCCTCGCTCATCGTCTCGAGTCGGGTTCGATAGTTAGTCAGAAAGCCCTGTGCGTTTGACGGAAGGTCATCGAAACCACCGAGCTTGGCCATCATGAGCCAAGTGGCAAAATCCGCCTCGGCCTTCGTGCGAGCTTTCTTGGCGATACTGGCGTTGGAGCTAGAGGACATGGTGGTCCGATTGGTTCGCCCGCCCAAACTCGCCGGCGTTCATGGCTATCGTTGGACAGTTCGCTTAGGTATCTCGGTTGACGTCAAGTGTCCCGCCTCGCGCCTGGCTTGGCGCGCCAGTGATTTGCCCTGCCGCCGAAGCCGCCAAGCGCGCTGGACCAAATTAAGGGGCTTGCCCGCCGGCATCGTTGATCCGACCAATCTACTCCTTTGCCGAAGTCGTGTATCTTGAACGAGCCGAAAAGCTCGCTCATAAAACCGTCATTGAAAGGTTGGTGGCCGTGGTCCGAAGCAAAACTGCCTCGCCAACTTGGAACGATGTTAGGACCGTGCTCTTAGACTTCGATCGCGCAGGCCTTCGGGGACTGGTGCAAGACCTCTACACTGCGAGCAAAGAGAACCGAGCATTCTTGCACGCCCGCTTGGGCTTGGGTCATGATCAGCTCCAGCCCTTCAAAGCAAATATTTCTACCTGGATATGCCCAGACTTAATGAACAACCGGTCCGTGTCGGTTTCAAAAGCCAAGAAGGCGATTGCGGACTACAAGAAAGCGATTGGTCGCCTGGAGGGGATGGCGGAGCTGTCGATATTTTATTGCGAAGAGGCATTCGGCTTTCTAGAATCCTGCAGCATGGAAGATGAAAGCTACTTTGCCGCTCTGATCCGCATGTATGGACGGTCCCTCGAATTTGTATCGAGCTTACCTGCTGCCCAGCGCGCCACCTACCTCGAGCGTCTCGACAAGCCTAGATCACGCGGGAGCCACGTCGGGTGGGGGCAGGATGAACTCAATAGCCTTTGGCACGCTGCCGCTCTAGACGAGCAACAGAGTGAATGACGGCTCCTTCTGTTGGATGAGGTAATCGACGAAGCGGCGCGAACATTCTACGGGGAGATTGCATGGCGCGCGCAGCTTGGCTTTACGGACTCGTCATGAAGCTTATTGCGCATCGTGGATGGTCCGCGGGTCCGGGTGAAAACTCGCTCGCCGCGTTCGCACGTGCCGCCCGTGACTGCAGAATATCTGGTGTCGAATTCGACGTCTGCCTTGCAGCGGATTCCGACACATTGGTGGTGTCACACGACCCGCCGCGTCATGTCGAGAATGCGCTTACCCTCGATGCGGCACTGTCGCTTCTTTCACCAACTGACTTTGAACTGTTTGTGGAGGTGAAGGTCTCTAGAGTCATCGAGAGGCTGGTTGCCCGCAACGTGGCCGGTCGCTCAGTCGTATTTGCCTTTGCCGCCGTCGCGAGATCCTTTCCGTGGGAGGCTGCGCGACCCGTGCGCCTGGGCATCATCGTCATGTACCCGTGGAACCTGAATCGAGCAGTGCGCAGGTTTGCGCCGGATGTCCTCCTGCTCGGCTGGGACGCGCGCGCTTGGACGCGAGTCGCTTTTCGCGCCTGGTGGTCCGTTTTCTCGCTTGAGCAGCTTGCGCAACGCCACCACGTGCCGGTTGTGGTAGGAATCGTGCAACGCATGGACGACCTTCATTGGCTCTCGCGGCAGCGCCTCTACGGGGCGGTTACCGACGTCGACCGCACTATCGGCCGCAGCGCCAGACCTGATTAGGCCGGCGCAAACCCGTTCTTCGCCCGTGAAATATTCGAAAGCGGCTGACAGATCGGCCTGATCTGGCGTGGCCGGCTTTTTCGGTGACGTCGCCTTTTGGCCCTAAACGACGGTTTGCGCGACGCCTGAATATTTCCGAAGTTGAGGGTAGTCCGCACTTTGGCTGTTAACGGCGCTAAACCGGACGCCACGCGGATAGCCCAATTCGGTCGAGAATGACCCCGCCACTTCGAGCCGCCCTGAGGGGATCTTGGTGGTTGGGCGGGGTCAGGCAGTGTGGCATAATCCACGACGTGGACCCGTTAAGTCCATTGCTTCTTTGTCAAAGGAGAATCGCCATGTCCACGTACATGCTTCTCTGCAATTTCACCGAGCAAGGTGTTCGGACCATCAAGGAAATGCCGCAGCGTCGAGCGGCCGCCAGGGAGTTGGGCAAAAAGTTTGGCGTTGACATCAAGGCCGGCTATCTCGCCATGGGAACATATGACCTCATCATCCACACCGAGGCCACCGACGATGAGGCCATGGCCAAGTTTCTCTTGTCGCTGGCCGCCATCGGGAACGTACGGACGACGTCGGTCAAGGTGTTCCCGGAAGCGGACGTTGACAAGATCATCGCGGGACTTGCGTAAGCTTAACGCAAATCAAAACGAAGGTCAGTTGTTGGCACATAACGTCGGCCAGCGCAGCGACATGTCTGAAGTTGACGGTAGACCGGAAATGACAAGCCGACCTTCAAAACAACGCTAATGACCCGAAGGCGACGTTCGGCCGGCGACCGCAATGATAGCCTTCGTGAGGATCAGGGCTATGACTTCCCACAGCCGGGACAATCGTCAGAGCGCGACTGTTTCCTCGACCACATGTTTCAGCGGCGTCCCCTCAGCTGACAGGGTCATTCGCAGTTTGAGCTTGCCACCCTTCACCTCCCCGCTACGCACTAGGTTCTCAATTTCACGCTGCGATGTAACTCCGACATGCTTCAGAAATTTACGGATAGCCATATTGAAGCGGTCTTCATCGAACTCGGCGGTCATGGCTGTTCTCCCTGATCGAGCAGGCAAAGTCTAACACGAGGCGAGCAATGACGAAACATCGAGGCCCCGCTCGCGTCGCCGCCGACTTCCTCCTCAACCTGATTGCCTGCAACCTCGGCCCGAAGCTGAAGACTACACCTGGAAGCGAAAGTCTCACTCAGTGGAGTGCTTCCGCTCGTGGCCCGTTTGAGACCTTGCGATGGGCACTGAAGATGTCCGCTCAT
>NZ_AXAB01000074.1:0-24366 GCF_000472645.1 Bradyrhizobium sp. WSM2254
CGGCACCGAGTTCGCCGCCCACCTTTCCTTGCAGAGCCTCTTGATGAAGACCTTCTTCTGCGACCCCCACGCGCCGTGGCAAAAGGGCGGCATCGAGAACGCCATCGGCCGCTTGCGCCGCTTCATCCCCCGAAAGACCGACCTCGAAAAGCTCCCAACCAAGCGCTTCCGCCAGTCCGTTGCCACCTACAACAACACCCCGCGCAAATGCCTTGACTTCAGAACCCCGGCAGAGGCCTTCTCCTCTCAACTGTTGCACTTCGAGTGTGAATCCACCTCCCGGCCTTCGCCGGGACGACAGCAGAGTGTGTGGCGCTACACGCGCGAACTAATGCCCCTCGCCCTCGAGCCCGCCGACGTGCTTCTGGGTGTAGAGCTCGAGACCGATGCGGCCGATCAGGTCGAGCTGGGTTTCGAGGAAGTCGATGTGGTGCTCCTCGTCGCTCATCAGCTTCTCGAACAGGTCGCGCGTGACGTAGTCCTTGACGCCGTGGCAGTAGGTCGCCGCTTCCTGATAGAGTGCCCGCGCGCTCATCTCGGCGGCGAGGTCGCACTCGATGATCTCCTTGACGTTCTGGCCGATGCGCAGGGGATCGAGCACCTGCATGTTCGGGAAGCCGTCGAAGAACAGGATGCGCGCGGTGAGCTTGTCGGCGTGCTCCATCTCCTCGATGGATTCCTTGCGCCAGACCTTGGCCATGTCCAGCAGGCCCCAATTGTCGAGGAAGCGGTAGTGCAGCCAGTACTGGTTGATCGCAGTCAGCTCGTGACGCAGTGCCTTGTTGAGGTAGTCGATGACTTTTGCGTCGCCCTGCATGGTTCACTCCAGCTCTTGCAGTCCAAATCGGTCTAAACCGAATTTAGAACGCTTCTAAATGAGTTTACGCACGGGAGCAACCGGCTACGGAGCCGCAGCCGGGGAAAAGCTCAGCCGAGGTTGCGGAAGATTTCAGCAGGCCGCGAGCGCGAACTGGGTGAGCTCGGCCGTTTCGTCATTGGCGGCCACGGTGTGGCTGTGCGGGCAGCCGGAGCAGCAGGACTTGGCGCAGGGGCCAAGCGCTTCGTCGATGATGGTCTTGATCGTCCGCGCGCAGCGGCCGCACTCGGCGCTACAGCCGAGGCAGCCATAGACCTGCTTGGCATGGCGCACGGCGTCGTCGGACTCGGCGACAGCAGCGCGGATGTCGTCATCGCTCAGCACGTTACAGGAACAAACGATCATGGAAGCGGCAGGCCCTTCGGTGATGCGCCATCATCGATATTTAAGGGGCCGGCCGGATGCAAAAGGAAAAACCGGTATTTGAAGCTATTCCAAACTGGCCCGCAAACAGCCTAGAACGGCTCTAAAATAGGGTGTTGCGCTGGATCAAGATTGCGGCGGACCTAGTCGCCGCCACCGCCTCCCCCACCGTCGCCGCCTCCACAATCCCCGCCCCCGCCGCTATCGCTGCTGGAACAGCTGCCGCCATCGGTCGAGTTCCCCGAGCTGTCGCCCGAAAACCAGCTCCCCAGCGAGAAGCCGTCGCTCGTCCCCGAATAGCTGTCTCCGCCCCCACTGCCGCCATCGCTGCCGGCCCCTGCGCGGGAGCGGCGCTGGCCGCGGTTCTGGAGGTGGGTGATCCAGCCGTAGCCGATCGCAAAGACGACCCCGGCAGCAATCAATGCATTGATCAGCGCGTTGCCCATCATCGCCTCCCTGGCGGAGCTGCGGTCCATACCAATTCGTCGCACCCGGCCAAGGTGCCGTTCATTGATCATTCAAACGAAGTATGGAACTTTGTCTCCCAAATAGTTCCCGCGTGTTTGTGCGAAAGGTCAAACCCAATGAAGAAGTCCCTCCTGGCAGTCGCTGCCCTCGCCGCTGTGGCCCTGACGGCCGGGACGCCGGCCCATGCCCAGCGCGGCGTCGCTGCCGGCGTGGCGGCCGGGATCATCGGCGGCGCCATTGTCGGTGGCGCGCTCGCCTCTCCGTATTATTACGGACCGGGGCCGGGCTATGCCTATGGTCCGGGTTATGAACCTGGTTACTACCCGCCCCGCTACTACGCGCCGAGTCCGGGTTATGTCGCCGACGACTATTACGGCGGCTGCGCCTGGCAGAGGCAGCGCTTCTGGGACGGCTATGCCTGGCGCGTCCGCCGCGTCAGGGTCTGTGGCTGAGGCGCCAACCGGTTCACTACGGACGCGCCGTTCATCTCGGGGCCCGAAAAAGACCGCTTTTTCTCGTCACAGCTCTGCGTACGTTTACCGTGGATTGACCATTTGCGCGCTTCCTAGCTGCAAGGCCAATACCATCAGAGTGTGCGTGAACCTTTGAACCCCGGACGCTTCTAACAAGGGACGTCCATCTCTCAGGAGAGCCAAGAGCATGAAGAAGACTTTAGTTGCCGCCCTCACGGTTGCGACGGTCGCCGGTTCGCTGGTGACCGCCACTCCGCCCGCCAAAGCCGGTGACGGCGTCGGCGCGGGCATCGCTGCCGGCCTGATCGGCGGCGCCATCGTCGGCGGTGCGATCGCGTCGAGCCGTCCGGCCTATGGCGGCCCCGTCTACGTGGCCGAACCGCCGCCCCCGCCCTGCTACTGGCAGCGCCAGCGTTACTGGGACGGTTACGGCTGGGTCATCCGCCCGGTTCGCGTTTGCTACTGATCTGATCGCACGGCGCTCATCAGCGCTGCGATCGAAGCCCGGCCGAGACCATCGGCCGGGCTTTTTCTTTTGGTCCCGCGCTATCGCGCCGCCTGGATCGAACGCAGCACCTCTTCGCTCGGCCAGCAATCGACCTTGAGGCCCGCCGACTTCTGGTAGGCGCCGAGCGCAGCGCGCGTCTGCATGCCGGCCTTGCCGTCGATCTTGTCCTTGTAGAGCCCGACGCGCGTGAGCCCGCGCTGCATGGTCTCGACGTCCTTGGTGCGCAATTGCTTCGAGGCCGACCACGGCGTTGCGAAGGGCAGCGGGCTCGTCATGCGGTCGCTGAGATGACCGACGAACAGCACGTACAGGTCGGAGAAATTGTATTCCTTGATGACGAAATAGTTCTTCGTGGTCAGGAATGACGGGCCGTAGATTCCCTCCGGCTGTAGCAACGAGGCCGGCTGCGCCTGCTCCGCGGTGCTGAGCTTTTGTCCACGCACCGGCACGAAGCCTTCCCGCAGCCACTGGCTGATCGGCTTCGTCACCTCCGGCACGCCGGTGGTGCAATCGACCTTGGCCGGCGCCTGCACCTCGTAGGCCCAGCGCACGCCGCTCTGCCAACCCTTGTTGACGAGCTGCTGCGCGGCGGAGGCCAGCGCATCCGGCACCGAATGCCAGATGTCGATGCGGCCGTCGCGATCGAAGTCGACGCCGTGGTTGTAATACTCCGACGGCAGGAATTGCGTGAGCCCGGTGGCGCCGGCCCAGGACGAGCGCATGTCCTTGCGCGTCACCACGCCATCGCCCAGGATCTTCAGCGAGAGGATGAACTCGTTGCGATAGGTGTCCTTGCGGCGGCCGACATAGGCCTGCGTCGCCAGCACGCGGACGAGATCGTAAGGCAGCGTGTAGCGGCCGTAGTCGGTCTCGCGTCCCCAGATCGCCAGCATGACGGTCGCAGGCACGCCCGAGCTCTTCTCGATCTCGGTCAGCGCGGGACGATATTTTTGCAAGAGCCGCTGCCCCTCGCCTGCAAGGCGCGCGATCGAGGCGTCCCTGACGTAGTCGGCCGGCACCTGCACGAACTCGGCCTGCGACGGCGCGCCGGTCGCGGGCCGGCCCGGCAGGATCAGGTCCGGCAGCTTGTAATCCGGCTCGAGCCCGCGCGTCTGCTCATCGAACGTCGCGCGCGACACGCCGGCCGCCTGCGCCTCCGGCCAGAGCGAGGCGATGAACTGCGTGAAGGCAGCGTCGGCGGCGCGGGCGGACGACCAGCCGCAGGTGACGACGATCACCGCAGCGATGAGCGCCCGCCGCATCATGCCGACATCACCGCGTCAGCTTCTTGTACTTCACGCGGTGCGGAATGACGCTGTCCTGGCCGAGCCGGCGCATCTTGTCCTTCTCGTAGTCCTGGAAGTTGCCTTCGAACCATTCGACATGGCTGTCGCCTTCGAAGGCCAGGATGTGCGTCGCGATGCGGTCGAGGAACCAGCGGTCATGGCTGATGATGACGGCGCAGCCGGCAAAATCTTCCAGCGCCTCTTCGAGCGCGCGCAGCGTGTCGACGTCGAGATCGTTGGTCGGTTCGTCGAGCAGCAGGACGTTGGCGCCGGACTTCAGCATCTTGGCGAGATGCACGCGGTTGCGTTCACCGCCCGAGAGTGCACCGACCTTCTTCTGCTGGTCGGCACCCTTGAAGTTGAACGACGAGCAATAGCCGCGCGAGTTCACTTCCTTCTTGCCGAGCAGGATCAGCTCGTTGCCGCCGGAGATCTCCTCCCACACGTTCTTGCTGCCGTCGAGCGCGTCGCGCGACTGGTCGACATAGCCGAGATGCACGGTCTCGCCGACCGTGATGGTGCCGTTGTCCGGCGTTTCCTGCTTGGTGATCATCTTGAACAGCGTGGTCTTGCCGGCGCCGTTGGCGCCGATCACGCCCACGATGCCGCCGGGCGGCAGCTTGAAGGTGAGATCGTCGATCAAGAGGCGATCGCCATAGCCTTTGCTGAGGCCTTCGAAGTCGACGACGTTGGCACCGAGCCGCTCGGCGACGGGGATGATGATCTGCGCGGTCTGGGTCTGCTTCTCGCTCGCCTGCTTGAGCAGCTCCTCGTAGCGTTGATAGCGCGCCTTTGACTTGGCCTGGCGCGCCTTCGGCGAGGACGCGACCCATTCCTGCTCGCGCGCGATCGTCTTCTGATGCGCGGCGTCCTCGCGGCCTTCCTGCTCGAGCCGCTTCTGCTTCTGCACCAGCCAGGACGAGTAGTTGCCCTCGTAGGGAATGCCCTTGCCGCGGTCGAGCTCGAGAATCCAGCTCGTGACGTTGTCGAGGAAGTAGCGGTCGTGGGTGACGATCAGGATCGCGCCAGGATAGTTGCGCAGATGACCTTCGAGCCACGACACCGACTCGGCGTCGAGATGGTTGGTCGGTTCGTCGAGCAGCAACAAGTCAGGCTGGTCGAGCAGCAGTTTGCACAGCGCGACGCGGCGGCGCTCACCGCCCGAGAGTTTTGTCACATCGGCATCGTCGGGCGGGCAGCGTAGCGCGTCCATCGCCTGGTCGACCTTGCTGTCGAGATCCCAGAGGCCCTGGGCCTCGATCTCGTCCTGCAGCTTGGTCATCTCGTCGGCGGTTTCTTCCGAATAGTTCATCGCCAGCTCGTTGTAGCGATCGAGGATGGCCTTCTGCTTGGCGACACCCAGCATGACGTTCTCGCGCGCCGAGAGCGTCGGGTCGAGATGCGGTTCCTGCTCGAGATAGCCGACGCGGGCGCCCTGGGCGACCCAGGCCTCGCCGTTATACTCCTTGTCGAGGCCGGCCATGATCTTGAGCAGCGTCGACTTGCCCGAGCCGTTGACGCCGAGCACACCGATCTTGGCGTCCGGGTAGAACGACAGATGAATGTTATCGAGCACCTTCCGGGTCGGGTAGCTCTTGGTCAGGCCCTGCATGAAATAGATGAACTGGCGCGCCATCGGTCCCGTGAAACCTTCGATTTGAGGAAATTTGCTTGCCGCCGATGTAACGATCCCGCCCCCAAAGGGCAACGTTTTCCCTCCGTTCACCACGGATGAATACGGATTGGACACCATCCGGCCGCCGATCCGGACAATTGAAACCATTTTTTAATAAAGTGGGCCAAAGCTCGTCATGGCGCCGAAAAAGACGCCACCCGCGGCAGAAGCGGCGGGGAGAACAGCGAGGCCGCGTCATGGCTCTGATCGAGACCACTTCCATCGCCGTTCCGGCACGAGCCGGTAACGCTTCCGGACTCGTCACGGAGATCAAGGGCTTCTGGAAGCGCTTCTTCGCCACCGCCTTCAACCCCTACCGGCCCGAGCTGCACTACATGCGTGGTCCCGGCCCCGCCTGGCGCGCCAAGCACGGCATGGATACGCCGTTCCGCCTCAAGCCCCGCGACCTCTGAACCCCTTCTCTCTCCTATCGGATTTTTGAACACGTCAGCTTCTTGCGCGCGGGCGTGATTGCGCGCAACCATGGCCAGGTTCCGACGATGGCGCTCCCCGCCTGGCGCCGTCATCTCTCGCCATGGATGAACGCTGATGACGCGGCTGCGCTGTGCAATTCTCGACGACTATTTCAACCTCGCCCTCGACGTCGCTGATTGGCAAAAACTGTCCGACCGCGTCGACGTCACCGTATTCAGCCATCCCTTTGCCTCGGAGCAGGCCGCGGCCAGCGCGCTGGCCGATTTCGAGATCGTCTGCGCGATGCGCGAGCGCACGGCGTTCCCCAAGAGCCTGTTCGAAACGCTGCCGAAGCTGAAGCTGCTGCTGACGTCCGGCATGCGCAACGCCTCGATCGACATGGAGGCTGCGAAGGCGCAAGGCGTTGCCATCGGCGGCACGCAATACTCCCGCGATCCGACCGCGCCGCTGACGATGGGCCTGATCCTCGAACTGACCCGCGGCATCGGCCGGGAAAACGCGCGCATGCATGCGGGCGAGCCCTGGCAGACCTTTGCCGGTGTCGAGATCGAGGGGCTGACGCTCGGTGTCGTCGGGCTCGGCAAGCTCGGCAGCAAGATGGCGGGCATTGCGAAAGCATTCGGCATGAACGTGATCGCCTGGAGCCCGAACCTCACGCCGGAGAAGTGCAAGGCGGCCGGCGTCGGCTACGCCACCAAGGAGGAGCTGTTCGCCAAGGCCGACATCGTCACCATCCATGTGGTGCTGAGCGACCGCTCACGCGGACTGGTCAGCGCTGCGGACCTCGCGCGGATGAAGCCGACGGCCTTCCTCGTCAACACCGCGCGCGGGCCGATCGTGGACGAGGCGGCGCTGCTGGAGGCCCTGCAGCAGAGGAAGATCGCCGGCGCCGGCTTGGATGTGTTCTCGGTCGAGCCGCTGCCGGTCGACCATCCCTTCCGCAAGCTCGACAACCTCGTGCTGACGCCGCATCTCGGCTACGCGACCGAGGACGGATTGCGTATCCACTATGACCAGATGGTCGAGGCGATCGACGCCTGGACCCGAGGCGGCGAGCTGCCGCGGAAGCTGGCCTGAAACGAAGAAGGGCGCGCCGACGGCACGCCCTTCGCAATCTGATTTGTCTCGAAGCGCCTAGCGCACGGTGACCGGCGCAGGCAGCGGCGGCACCACGGTCGGCTGCGTCCCCGGGACGGGGCCGGCCTGGGCAGACATTGGAGCCGGCGCACCGGGCGTCGGCGCGGCCGAGGCAGTCGCCGTACCCGGCGCCGGACCGCCCGGCATCACCACCACGCGGGTGCCGACCTTGACCCGGTCGAACAGGTCGGAGACGTCCTCGTTCAGCATGCCGATGCAGCCGGATGAGACGAACTTGCCGATCGTCGAGGGCTGGTTGGTGCCGTGGATACGGTAGACGGTCGAGCCGAGATACATAGCGCGGGCGCCGAGCGGATTGCCCGGGCCGCCGGCCATGAAGCGCGGCAGGTAGGGCTGGCGCTCGATCATCTCGGTCGGCGGATGCCAATCCGGCCACTCGGCCTTGCGGGTGATCTTCTGCACGCCGGTCCAGGTGAAGCCGTCGCGGCCGACGCGAACGCCGTAGCGGATCGCACGGCCATTGCCGAGCACGTAATAGAGGTAGGTGTTCGGGGTATCGACGATGAGCGTTCCGGCCGGCTCCTTCGTCGCCAGCGAGACTTCCTGACGGCGCAGGTTCTGCGGCAATTGCGCCGGGGCGGCGTCGGGCTGCTCCTCGGGCGGCAGCGAAGCGATCGACATCGGCCGGCCATCGGCACCAAGGGCGGGCTGCTGCGAGACCGCTCCGGTCGCGGCCGGGCCACCGACGGCCTCCGGCGGACGCAGGCCATCGCTGCCAGGCGCCTGCGCCGGACGGTCGGCATAGATCACCGCGGGCGGGCCGGCGGGGCGGCCATAGCGGGGATCGTCGGGCGACATCACCGGACCCTGCGGCGGCGCAGCCGAGTAGACGGGAGCGCCGGCTGGACGGCCATAACGGGGATCATCCGGCGACATCACCGGTCCCTGCGGCGGGGCGGCCGAATACACCGGAGGACCAGCGGGGCGGCCATAGCGGGGATCGTTGGGCGACATCGGACCGCCCGGGCCGGGCGGCGGCAGCGATGCCTGCGGCAGCCCGTCGTCGTCATCTTCCAGCGCGTCGAAATTCGGCGTGCGGTCGCCGGGGCGGTATTCGGCCGGAGCGCCATAGCTCGGCGCCTGCTGAACCGGATAGCTCTGGGCCTGTGCGAGCGAAGTTCCCGCCGCAGCGACTGTTGCGGCAGCGCATATCGTCAGAAAATGTTTGATCATCATCGCTCTTGTATAGTCCCCAAGCCCTATCGGACCGCTAACGGCCAGATGACCGAAAATAGCGGCACATTCAAGACATTGCAGGCTCATTTGCGCCGGATTTGCCGATTTGTGATCGGCAGGACTACCGTTGCTCCGTTGCATCACGGGGGCGGAAATCGCGTTGCGCCGTGGATTGCCGGAGTCATCGCCCCGATTTTAAGGGAACGGCGCGGAGGCGTTGCGATATGTTCGAATCAGCCTGATTCGCCGCCGCTTCGAGCTCCGATTCCGCGTGGCGAATGCGGCAACCAGTACCGTCACCGCGTTCAGATGGCTCATGGGCCCTGGCCACCTCGCCGCCGGGGCGGAAATTCGCAATCCCTCGATGCTTCCCGGCTTTCGCTTCCTGCTTGCCGCGATCCTGCTGTCAACTTCCATCCTGGTGTTCGGCCTGGGCGCCGCTGCGCTGCTGCGCGCGAGCCACGAGCAGTATGTCAGCAACCCCTCCTGGCGGAACGGCCCGCAGGAGCAGGTGTTTGCGCAGGCGTCCGAGCCGGCCCAGCCGGTGCTCGCGGCCTTGCGCACAGAGCCGGAGCCGGCCGAGCCCACCGCGCCGTCGCTGCGCGACCAGGTGCCGACCATCGCCCTGCCGGCGAGCGAGCCCGAGCAGGTCGCGGCGGTGACGAGCGAGGCTGACGCTCAGCCCCAGGTCGTTGCACCTTCGGCCGATACCTCGGCCGCCGAACCGGCCAAGGCCGAGACGACGACGGAAGGCACGGCACCAGCCCCCACTGACACGCTCACCCCGGCCGACACCACGGCATCGATCCCCGAGGCCAAGCCTGCCCCGATCGCCAGCGCGCCGGCACCGGCTGACCCCAGCCCGGCCCTGGCATCCTCGGCGCTCGATGTCGCCGCGGCCAAGATTGCCGCGCTGAACGACCCAGCGACGACGGCCTGGAAGGATCCGCCGGCCAAGGCCAAGGCGGACGGCAGCGCCCCGGACAGCAAGGCGACCAAGCCGCGGGCGAAGGCGAAGAAGCGGCACCGCGTCGTGCGGCGCCCGCCGCCTCAGCAGCTGCAGCAGTCGCTTGATCCGTTCGGGCGACCGCTGCAGACCTTCGCGACGACAACCACGCGCCCGCGCCAGTAAGTTCACGCAGGCCCGGTCGCGACCGGCGGGCCGCCGGCCTGACCCCATTCCGACCATGAGCCGTCATAGAGCGCGGTGTCGGCGATCCCCAAGCGATAGAGCGCGAGCGTCAGCACGCCGGCCGACACGCCGGAGCCGCAGCTCGTCACGATCGGCGCATCGAGCTTGACGCCGGCGCCGGTGAAGGCGGCACGCAGATCGTCGAGCGGCTTCATCGTTCCGGTCGCGGCATTGAACAGGAGATTGTAGGGCACGTTGCGGGCGCCGGGGATGTGGCCGGAGCGGATGCCCGGCCGCGGCTCCGGCGCGCGGCCCTCGAAACGGTCGGCGGCGCGCGCGTCGATGACCTGCTCTTTGCCGCTTTCCAAATTGGCGACGAGTTGCTGCATGCTGCGCACGCGCTTGGCGTCGTAGCTCGCCTTGAACGTCGCAGGCTTCGGCTTCACCTCGCCGCTCTCGACGGTGCGCCCCTCGGCGCGCCATTTCTTCAGGCCGCCATTGAGAATGCGCACATTGCCGTGGCCGAAAGCCAGGAACATCCACCATGCGCGCGGCGCCGCAACCCAGCCGCCGGCGTCGTACAGGACGACGGTGTCGGCGTTGGAGATGCCGAGATTGCCGACGTCACGACCGAACTGCTCGGCGCTCGGATACATGTGCGGCAACGGGTTGGAATGGTCCGACACCGCATCGACGTCGAAGAACACCGCGCCGGGCAGATGCGCAGCGAGATAGTCGTCCTTCGGCAGCGGCAAGACGCCCGGCAGCTTGAAGCTGGCGTCAAGCACCCTGACGTTGGCGTCGTTGATATGGTCGGCGAGCCATTCGGTGGAGACGAGGGGGTCGGTGGGGGTGGTCATCAGTGCATTTCCTTTTCGTCATTCCGGGGCGCGCGCAGCGCGAACCCGGAATCCATTGGGCCGCAGCGTTGGTGGATGAATGGATTCCGGGCTCGCGACTTTGTCGCGCCCCGGAATGACGGATGAGAGCGCGAAGCACCCCTCACCCCTTCTTCTTCGGCTCCCACTGCTCCGTCGGGCCGCCGGCGTCGCGCCAGGCGGCGTAGCCGCCGGCGATGTGGGCGACGGGCTTGAGGCCCATGTCCTGCGCGGTCTTGGCCGCGAGCGCGGAACGCAGGCCACCGGCGCAGTGGAAGACGAACTTCTTGTCTTCCTGGAACACCGGTTTTGCATACGGGCTCTGCGGATCGATCCAGAATTCCAGCATGCCGCGGGTGCAGGCAAACGCGCCGGGGATGCGGCCGTCGCGCTCGATCTCGCGGGGGTCGCGGATGTCGACGATGACGACATCGCCGTTCTTCGAGATTTCGATGGCGTCCTTGGCGGTGAGCGTCTCGATCTCGGCATTGGCCTCGTCGACCAGCGCCTTGATGCCGCGGGTGATGGTCTGGGGCATGTGGTTCTCCCTCTTGTTGTCATTCCGGGGCGCGCGTAGCGCGAGCCCGGAACCCATTTCTCACTAACGCTGCGGCCCGATGGATTCCGAGCTCGATGCTTCGCATCGCCCCGGAATGACGACGGCGAGAGTCAGTGCGTCAATTCCTTCATCGCACCTTCGAGACCTTCGATGGTGATCGGGTACATCCGGTTGGCGAAGATGCGTTTGATGATGGTGGTGGATTCCGAATAGTCCCAGTGCTTCTGCGCGACCGGATTCAGCCACACCGAATGCGGATAGGTGCGGATGATGCGGTCGAGCCAGACCGAGCCTGGCTCCTCGTTGACGTGCTCGACCGAGCCGCCCGGCACCATGATCTCGTAAGGCGACATCGAGGCGTCGCCGACGAACACGACCTTGTAGTCGTGCGGGTATTTGTGCAGCACGTCCCAGGTCGGCGTGCGGTCGGTGAAGCGGCGCTTGTTCTGCTTCCACACGCCCTCATAGAGGCAGTTGTGGAAGTAGAAATACTCCATGTGCTTGAACTCGCTCTTCGCCGCCGAGAACAGCTCCTCGACCTGCTCGATATGCGCGTCCATCGAGCCGCCGATGTCGAAGAACACCAGCAGCTTCACCGCATTGCGCCGCTCGGGCCGCATGTGCACGTCGAGATAGCCGTGATTGGCGGTCTCGCGGATGGTGGTGTCGAGATCGAGCTCGTCAGGCGCGCCGGTGCGCGCGAACTTGCGCAGGCGCCGCAGCGCCACCTTGATGTTGCGGATGCCGAGCTCGACATTGCCGTCGAGATCCTTGAACTCGCGCTTGTCCCACACCTTCACGGCACGGTTGTTGCGGTTCTTCTCCTGGCCGATGCGGACGCCTTCGGGATTGTAGCCATAGGCGCCGAACGGCGAGGTGCCGGCCGTGCCGATCCACTTCGAGCCGCCCTGGTGCCGCCCCTTCTGCTCCTCGAGGCGCTTCTTCAGGGTCTCCATGAGCTTGTCCCAGCCCATGGCCTCGATCTGCTTCTTCTCTTCCTCGGTGAGGTATTTCTCGGCGAGCTTCTTCAGCCACTCCTCGGGGATCTCGGCCTTGTCCATGGCCTCGAGCAGGCTCTCCAGGCCCTTGAACACGGTGCCGAAGACGCGGTCGAACTTGTCGAGGTTGCGCTCGTCCTTCACCAGCGAGGCGCGCGACAGGTAGTAGAAGTTCTCGACCGTGTAGTCCGCAAGGTCAGCGTCGAGCGCCTCCATCAGCGTGAGGTATTCGCGCAGCGTCACGGGGACCTGCGCGTCGCGCAGAGAAGTGAAGAATTGCAGGAACATGGGTGACAGATTGCCCGTCGGGGGACGAACGTCAAGGGGCGGAGGCCGCGGCCGGGCGCTGGACCGGGAGGCTTTTTGCTCTAGAATTGACCACCTCACGGGGTTGTTTTGGGGACGTTTGCAATGGGAATTCTCGCAGCACTCATCATCGGCGCGATCGCCGGCTGGCTTGCCGGCAAGATTGTCCACGGGGCGGGATTTGGGCTGATCGGCAACATCGTCGTCGGCATCATCGGCGCACTGGTGGCGGGCTGGGTGCTGCCCCAGCTGCACATCCAGCTCGCGACCGGCACCGTCGGCGCGATCGTGGACGCCACGATCGGCGCGGTGATTGTGCTCGTCATCCTTTCGCTGATAAAACGGGTCTGAAAGCCTGACCGAACCAGGAACGGCCGCCATGAGCGGCCGTTCCGTTGTCGCGACGGGGCTTAGCGCCTCGCGCCGACGATCATTCAAGGACGCGCAATGAAATTTACCGGCACCAAGGACTATGTTGCGACCGACGATCTCAAGGTCGCCGTCAATGCCTCGATCGTGCTGGAGCGCCCGCTCCTCATCAAGGGCGAGCCCGGCACCGGCAAGACGGTGCTGGCCGAGGAAGTGGCGAAGGCGCTGAACGCGCCGCTTCTGACTTGGCACATCAAGTCCACCACCAAGGCGCAGCAGGGCCTCTACGAATACGACGCGGTGTCGCGCCTGCGCGACAGCCAGCTCGGCGATGCCAGGGTGTCCGACATCAGGAACTACATCAAGCGCGGCAAGCTGTGGGACGCCTTCACCGCCGAACAGCGGCCGGTGCTGCTGATCGATGAGATCGACAAGGCCGACATCGAATTCCCCAACGACCTCTTGCTCGAGCTCGACCGCATGGAATTCCATGTCTACGAGACCGGCGAGACGATCAAGGCCAAGCAGCGCCCGATCATGATGATCACCTCCAACAACGAGAAGGAGCTGCCGGACGCCTTCCTGCGCCGCTGCTTCTTCCACTACATCAAGTTCCCCGACGCCGACACGATGGCCCGGATCGTCGACGTCCACTTCCCCGGCATCAAGAAGCGCCTCGTCGAAGAGGCGCTGCGCATCTTCTTCGAGGTGCGCGAGGTGCCCGGCCTGAAGAAGAAGCCCTCGACCTCCGAGCTGCTCGACTGGCTGAAGCTGCTGCTCAACGAGGACATGAGCGTCGAGCAACTGCGCGAGCGCGACCCCCGCAAGCTGATCCCGCCGCTGCACGGCGCGCTGCTCAAGAACGAGCAGGACGTGCATTTGTTCGAGCGGCTGGCGTTCTTGAGCCGACGGGAAGTGTAGGCGGACGCAGCTCGCTCTTGGTTGTGAGTGAAGCAATTGGCCATATGCTCCGGTGTCGTCCTGGCGAAAGCCAGGACCCATACCGCGTGATCTATCGATTACGGACAGTCGGCGTACCGGACGACTAGTCTTCGTCAAACCTCTCCCTGTGGTTATGGGTCCCGGCCTTCGCCGGGACTACATTGGGGAGACATTTGAGCGCTGCACTCTCCGACTCGCATTTTGAATTGCGGACAAGCATTCGCATTCTCGCGGCTCATCTCGCCCGAGCTTTGCTTCATTCCTCGCCCCCAAAGAAAGAGGGCGCAGGGAAGGCCGGGTGCCGACTGGCACCCGCGGTCCGCTGCGCGAAAGGTAGCGCAAAAGAACCGCACAGCAGCATACAGGTGTAGCCAATCACTCGGCCTTCCCTGCGCGATGGTCGGACGGCTTATGCCGTGCTCTCCCGGGAGCCGAACTTTCCCTCTGGCCTCCCTCGCCCCGCGAATTGACGATGCCGTCCGCCCGGTTGGGCTCGCGCGCATCTTCGCGAAGGCTTGACCGTAGCAACGACGGCCAGGACCACACGTCTATATTTTGGCATTCGGTGAAACACCCAGAAACTAAGAAAACCCTTTAAAACAAGCGCCTTTTGGCTACCTTGATGCGGGCTGTTTCAGAGGGCTTCACCAAAATAAGGGCCCGGCCCTAAGCCTTTCAGCGTCCGCACGACAAACTGAAAGCCCCAATGCCGAGCCCCTTGGTCCCAAGCCTTAGGAGCCGAAACCACATGAATACTACCATTGCTCCCGCCCCCACTGACAAGCGGGGCCGCAACAGCAGCGTCATTCTGACCGACCGCCTGTGCGAGAAGCGCGTTGCCAAGCGGACCAAGTTTTATGACCGCAAATGCCCCGGCCTGTACGTCAGCATCACGACGGCGGGCGTTGCGACCTTCTCCTTCAAGTTTACCGATAAGCAGACCGGCAAGCAGCGCACTGGCTGGCTCGGCGTCTACAATCCCGAGACTTTCACGGTCGAGGACGCCCGCAGCAAGGTCTACGGGCTCAAGGGGATGGGCGGCGAGGCGCTCGCCCAGACCTTCCGCGACCAGAAGACGAGCAAGGCCCGGCGCGGCAAGACCGTCGCCGAGATCATTGACGAGCGCATCGCGTGGATGAAGACACCGGTTAAGAAGCCCGACGGCGAGATGCGGCCCCGGCTGGAGAGCTGGGAAAGCACCGCGAGCCACCTCGACCGCTTCATCCGCCCCCGCCTCGGCAAGAAGCTGGCCATGGAGGTCACCAAGCACGACATCGCGACACTGTCGAACGACATCGTCGCAGGCAAGTTCGGCAAGCCCTCAGTCAGCAACGCGCGCCACATGCGCAAGGCGGCCTCCGGCCTGTTCAACTGGGCGGCGGAAGCCGGGCGCGACTATGTGACCGCCAGCCCCTGCGTCAACCTGCCGAAGCTCGATCCGGAGCATCCCCGTACACGCGTCCTGTCAGAGGATGAGATCAGGACCTTCTGGCATGGCCTAGACCGCAACGACCTCCCCTATGACCGCCGGACGCGGCTCGCTCTTAAGTTCGAGTTGGTCACTATGCTGCGGTCACGCGAGTTGCTCGGTGCGCGCCGCGACGAGCTGTTCGACCTGGACGGTGAGCATCCGCGTTTCGACGTGCCGCTCAAGCGGGTCAAGAAGCGGCGCGTGATCCAGCAGCCGTTGTCTGATCTGGCGGTCGAGATCATCAAGGAAGCGCTCGCCTCTGATGATCAGCAGTATGTTTTCGAGAGCCCGATGTACAAAGGCCAGCCGATCCACCGGAAGGCAATGGCCGACGCGCTGCGGGGCACCAGGCACGAGACGAACAAGGACAAGACCAAGACCGCCGGGCTTTGCGAACTGCTCAGCCTCAAGCCGTTCACACCGCACGATCTCCGCCGGACGGCAGCGACCCTGGCCGGCGATCTTGGCTTCGACGATGCGTGGATCGCGAAGTGCCTCGATCACGCCGCGAACAAGAAATCCGAGCAGAGCGTGCCGACGGTTACCGGCAAAGTCTACAATCACAGCAAACGCATGAAGGAGAAGCGCGCGGTGTTGGATGGTGTTGCGGCCGAGCTGCGGCGCATCATCGGTAAGCCTGCCGCGAAGGTCCAGGAACAGAATGGGCCGCGGCTCGCCGCCTGACCGACGCATTATCCGCCAAGCGTACTCTCAACCCGGTCTCGGCTTCCGGTGACCGGGCTTCGCATTCCCCTGCGCATGAAATGTCAGGCAGCAAAAATCCTTGATAATTCAATGATATATATCTTGAGTGTCGTCATTTGTGTCGCGATCCGACGAGCCACCCGAGCTGTGTATAACTACCCGCTTCGGGCTATTGCTGGCCTAAGTTGCAGCCGGTCTAAACCCTCCTTTGTAATTGTCTTTTCCGAGCGCTGATCTCGCTCAGCGTCGCAGGGACGCGCGCTGGTGCGCCCCCTGGGGCTCGATGTCTCGATGCACGACGGGGCAGCCCTCGCGCTGACGACGCGCCCCGGATCGTCTGGGAGAGCACGCGGGTTCGCTCCCCGTGGGTCGCTCAACGTCGTGGGAGCGAGCCGAGCGCGCCTGGGTCGCGACCCGACTTACCCCGGAAGCACATCACTCGGGCAGGTCGGCATGTCCGCAACGTGCGACACCCGAGCATCAGAGGATGGGTCATCTGCGCTGAGCGCTCTCCGTGTGTGCCTTGGCTCGCGCTGCGAAAGCGGAACACTGCAAGGGCCCAATCATGTAGTCTGGTTTGCGGAGACAAGCCTGCTCAAGCTGCGCGTTGAATTCCGGTGTGTAGTGCCACTCGAAATACGCGATCCGTCCATCCTTGACGACGGTCGAACCGTCCCATTCGCCGGGCTCTACGCCCAGTTCGACGTAAGGGGCCCAGCCATAGGTCTTGCCGTGAGACGTTACCCCGTCGCCATCCAAACGCACTTCGTAATCGCGGTTTTGCAGGCCCTTAAGACGACCCAGTACTTGGCGCAATGACGCTTCACCGGTAGCCCTCGCGCCGATGCTGCCCACAATGACCGCATCGTTCGCCATGAAGCCCATAAGTTCGTCCACGCTACTTCCAGCCCAAGCTCCCAAGAACGACTTCGTAACGACGACAGGATCGCTCTGTCTCGCGTCTTCCGCATGTGATGCCGTCAAACTGCACAAGGCGACAATCGCGCCCATCCGGATGATACCGTGCCTCATCGCGCGCCCCCTCCTTACCGCACTTGCCGTAGCCGTGTACGTGGAGCGGAGCTCGGCATTCCCGCTTTCAGCAACCTTCCACGTCAGGGTCTTGGATGCAACTTCCGGGTGGGGTCGAGAAGCGGATGTCGCTGCCCGCCTCGGGTCACTTCCGCTCTGCCGTCGCGTGGTGATGGTGACAGCGATGGTGCCGCGCCTGTGCGCCGTGATGCCGTCGCTGTTGCTGTCGCGAGGTGATGCGCGCTGGCGATGGTCGAGTTGACGCGGTGTGCGCTCGATGCTGACACGGTCGCGACCTGAGGCGCGCACGGGGAGAGCCCCCGGGTCGTCAAGTTACTTTGGGGCGCGCAAAGGGTGCCAGATACGCGCGACGGCACCCTTTCAGCATATTTGACCCGGATAAAAACGGAATTGCATAGTTTTCCCGAATGCGCATAGGCCTCATGTGGCTGGCGCGTGCAGTTCCGTCTGGCTCACCCGCAACGAAACGCTACGCTGAGCCGGATGCAAGACCTGGGGTTCAAATTTTGGGTGGGCATGCTTGGGATCGCGCCCGTGATCCTGATCGTCATCATGCTGTTCTGGCGCTGACCATGACGACCTACCGAGAGAAGATCACCTTCGGCGAAATGCGCGAGATCGGCACCCGTGACGTGCTGGTCTATTGCCGCGACCGCGAATGCAGCCACCGCATAACATTCAACGCGGATTGCTGGCCCGATCATGTGCGGCTCTCCGACATCGAACCGGACTTCGTTTGCGTCGCCTGCGGCAAGCGCGGCGCGGACGTGCGGCCGAAGTTTGTGGAGGCGCGTATGGCAACGGCTGGCTGATGCCCACAAGCAGGCACAGCGAAGTAGGACTGACAATGCCGATGTCAGTCCCAGATCGGGCGTTGCATCGCTCGCGGTTGCGCTCGTTTGTCGTCGTCGCGCTTGCAGTACCCGGAGCAGGAGAAGCCGGGACGAGGCAAGAAGGGAAAGCGGCGGCGGCCGCCGCTTTTACCCAGGTGCGCTTGAAGGAAGCCCGGCAGGTTCTCGCTCATTCACGCGACAGGTGCGCGATGTGGCGGATGTCGAACGCACAGGCGCTGATCTTCGTCGTGCTGGTGGCTGTCATGGTCGCGCTGGCGCTGCTGCTGGCGGCGACCGACCGGAAGCGACGCCGCGCGCTCGCGATTAGTCCAGAAACTGGACTACCTTGCCAACCCTCGTGATGCTAAAGTTCTCGCATGACAGGCTATGGATCATTTTGCCCCGTAGCCAAAGCTGCGGAAATTCTCACGGAGCGGTGGACGCCGCTCGTGCTCCGCGAACTGTTGCTAGGTTCCAGTCACTTCAACCAGCTTCGCCGCGGCATCCCACAGATGTCGCCGACCCTCCTCACCAAGCGCCTGCAAACGCTAGAAAAGGCAGGGCTAATCTCACGCCAATCAGGCGATAATGGGCATTGGGAGTACCATCCAACCCAGGCAGCCAAGGAAGCTTGGCCAATTATCGATGCAATGGGCTATTGGGGCCACAAGTGGGTGCGCAGCCAGCTCACACCCAACGAACTCCACGCGGGCCGGCTCATGTGGAATATGCGCCGTTCGTTCGATCTGCGGCACATTCCATGCGACTTTGTGCTGTACATCGAGATTGCGGACGCCCGGCAAAAGCGCTGGTGGTTTGTTGTGAAGAGGGAGGAAGTCGATCTCTGCTGGGATGATCCTGGCTTCGAGGTCGATATCAGTCTCTATGCGAGCCTGCTGACCCTTGTGCAAATTTTCATAGGCGACCCGCCGCTGCTACGGGCGTGTCAGCTCGGCAAGATCGATATCGATGGTCCTGACCATCTTGTGAAGAGCATGCCGGCTTGGTTCCCACACAGCAAATATGCCGAGGAGGCGCTTGTCGGGCCAAATCTTCACCAGCTGAGAACATCCTCTTCAGTCCACTTTTTGGACTAGCGCTTCCCCCAGTAGTAGGTGCGAATGCGTTCACGCGCTGAGCATCTCAGCTGAAGGAGGCAAAGATGACCCGCATTTCAACCGTTTCCCTCGCCCTCATTCTGATCGTCAACCATGCCGGTCAAGCATTGGCGGATCCGCTCGCAGATAAGGTGACATCGATGAACGCCCAATGGGATGCCGCCATTAACAACGCAGACTTCGATGCCCTATTACCATTGTATACGCCTGACGGCAGATTGATGCCGCCTGGTGCGCAACCCGTCACCGGCCCTCTCGCAATCCGTGATTTCTTTGCTGGGCGGGGAAGAAGCGTCAGTAATCACAAGCTTGAGCTGGTGGATGTGCTGCCCATCGGGAACTACGCCTATACCACGTCCCATTTCACTGCCACGTTCATGGCGAATGAGAAGGCAGCGTCAATTTCCGGCAGCACTGTGAGACTTCTTGAACGCCAACCCGACGGACAATGGAAGATAAAGTCTCATATCTTTGTTAAAGAATGAGACGGGCAAGTTCGGCAGCGCGATCCGCCAGAATGTTGTGCCGGTCAACATAGAGTTAGCCAGTTCGCATCGACGTGGCTGATGGGAGAGTTCAGCACCACGTCCGTTTCTCCCGGCATGTCTGCTTCTTGCGTTGCTACTGGGGACAAGTGGACATTCCATTGTCGTTCCCGTTGTGCCCGCCAAGTTATCCACCGCAAGCTGTAGCGGCTTGCCTCTCGCGTGCCGCCCGGCGATCCTCTCACCATGGGGAGCAGATCACGCGAGAGCATCTACGGCGCGTCGGTCAGGGCGGCAGCTGAAACGGCTGCGGAAGCGCGCAAGAAAGCCGACAGGCTGGCGTGCGAGGCGTGGACCATGCGCATGCTCGGCTTTCAGGGTCCGGCCCAGCCGTCGCCGACCCTGGGCGACGCGCTCAATGCCGGTTACGGCTATCTCGAAGTCCGCTGCCTTGGCTGCGACACCAACCAGACCGTTGCACTCGACATCGTGCGGCGACCGAAGAGCACGCCGGTCCACGAGCTGGAGCGCTACATGCGCTGCAAGGACTGCTCGCAGGTGCGCGGCTATGCGTACAAGCGAAGCGCGCTGGTGGCGCTGCGACCGACAAAGATTTCTGCGAGCGATCCGCCATCGACGTGGTGGCCGGGGGAGCGATGATTTCGGGAGAAGCAATGAGACGATTGAACAAGGCCGCTCTCGTCGTCCTGCTGTGTGTCCAACCGATGATGGTGAGAGCCGAAGCCGTCAGCGTTCCTGACGATGGGTCGCTGACCGTTGACAGACCGATCCAACAGATCATTGCCCACTATGGCCTCAACAAGCAGGAGGCGGGGCTAGCAATAAGAGCCGCAGCGGGCTTCGCCTACGTTGGCACATGTCGCGGTGTTGGCTTTTCTGACGCGATGGGAGCTATCTCGCTCATCATGGGTGCAGACCCCGATGTGCCTTATCAAGCGGCGGCCCTTGCCATCCTCGGCATTTATACGCGCTCCGCGTTTGGACGCCAAAGTTCGGCGGCGTGCGCGAAGGTCTATGATGACGCGACTAAGCAATAGGCACCGTCTGCGCCGATGTGGCAACCAAGATCAGCGCGAGCGACCGCCGTCAACGTGGTGGCCAGGGGAACGGTAAACAATGCACGTGACTGTCTCTCAACTCCTACAAACGGCCTTTGCGATGGCAAATGGTAGTTATCCGTCGCTGGCTGATCAGTGGACCGCAGCGTCGTACAGGGTCGATAGCGCGATGATCGGTACGATGGTTTTCGCGAAAGTGCAGGACTTGGGACGCATCGACGTTCTGTCGCGAGCACTCGAGGACGACGAGCGAGAACGTCTTGCGAGTGGCCAGGCCGATCTCCATGCCACCAACAATCTAGCATTGCTATCTGCGGCCTTCATCGGCGGAATGTACGCAGTGGTCCGAGCGTTGCGTGATCGCGAGCAGCGGAAAATGCAAGGTAATATCGCGCGAGTATTTCCCGCGCCAGACCTCGACCGGCTCTTGCACGATCTGGAACTGGTCCGCGTCCCCCTCGAAAAGTTCGAGCTTCAGCAGGAACGCAAACTCGAAGGGCCTCTGCAAATGTTCGCCGTGCCTTACGTCGATGGCAACGACGATGTCTCGACGTATGATCGAGCCGACCCCCACAGGGCGTTGATCCTGCCGACGGCTTCAGCACTGTGACCGGCTCGTATGGATGGGACACCAGCGATTGGCAGCACGAGGGCGCGAAGTGGCTTTATCGGCGCGATCTTGCTGACGCCTTCCTCAAGCTTGCGCTCGCCGACCCTTCTAAGCCACCGACGTGATTGGCGCGTCTTATGTGCAACCTCTACAGCATCACCACCAACCAAGCTGCCATCGCGGCGCTGTTTCGCGTCGTCAACCGTTATGTCGGCAACCTCGCACCGATGCCGGGCGTCTTTCCCGACTATCCGGCCCCAGTGATCCGTAACACCGATACTGGCCGCGAGCTTAGCATGATGCGCTGGGGCATGCCGCCGCCGCCAGATAAGCCGCCTGTACCACAGACAAATATCCGGAGCGCGGGCTGGCGATATTGGCAGCAGTGGCTCGCTAAGCCTGAGAGCCGGTGCTTGGTCCCGGCCAACAGCTTCGCCGAGTACGCGCCGGAACCGAACCCGGAGACGAAGAAAAAGGACGTGGTCTGGTTCGCACTCAACGAGGATCGGCCGCTGTTCGCCTTCGCTGGCATCTGGACGACGTTCAACGGTGATCGCGGCACGAAGTCGAAGCCGGTGCCAGGGCCGCATCAGGTCTACGGCTTTCTCACGACATCCCCGAACGCTGTGGTCGAGCCGATCCACCCGAAGGCCATGCCGGTGATCCTGACCACCGATGAGGAACGCGACGCTTGGCTGCGCGCGCCGTGGGACGAGGCGAAGGCGTTGCAGCGACCATTGCCGGATGACGCGATCAAGATTGTGTTGCGTGGCGCGGATAAGGAAGATCGGACTGCGGCGTGATGCCGGTCTGGAGGGAATGGCTGTATGACGCTACCTGAGACCCCACTCCAGATCGACCTCGGTGCGTCGCTGTTCTTGACCTTGCACAAGGCTGCCACCCGTCAAGTTGATGCGGCCATAGATGCCCTGCAGGCCGGAGATTTCGACGTGGCGCTCACGCTGGCTGGAGCCGCGGAGGGGATGATCGAGCGCTCCGGCCATCACATGTTCGGATGGCTGAAGCATCACCCAAAGGCCCTGGAGCGCTTCAGCCAAAGGGAGTGGATTTCAATACTGAATACAGAGCGCGATTGGTTGAAGCATGGCGGTCAACCTGCAATGCGGATTTCGGTTGCTGAGGCCGCATTCATGATCGCCCGTGCTGCATCGAAGTTGGAGGATTGGACCCCCAAAATGGTGGCTTTCAAAATCTGGCTGCTCGCCAATATCGACAGCATTTAGCTGCGCCCGATGAACGCCAAAGGTTGGTCCCGCCGGTTCTTCGATCCGATCATTCTCCCGGACGGTCGCAAGCTCGTGACGCTGCGCGATGCCGCCACCTACATTACCGAACCGCCGAAGGCGGATCACAACGCCGATGAATGGCAAACCGCGATGGAGACCATGCTGCTCGTTGCCGAGCGAGACGGCCCTGAGATGATGGCGCGGATTGGGATGATGCGGGCGCTGAACCGGCACAGCGAGAAGCCGACACCGGCGCCACGACAGAAGCGGGCCAAGGCTTATCGGCTGATCCGGTGATCGCCGCTGGCGAGCCCGGCTGTGGATACTGGGAAACAACCCGCATCCCGCGCGAGCAATTGCCGCTACGCTCTCAGCCGTCACCGGGGGGAGCTTCAATGGCGGATCGTGAGCAAGAGCTAAGAACGTGCCACATCGACCACCCGACCCAACGGCGTGGCCAAAGGGCATCAGGTCTATCTCGATTGACGAAGCCGGTGCGCTGGGGGTGGACGCCACGGGTGAGCTTTACTGGCACGGCAAGCCCGTCGAAATCCGGCGACCACTCGATCTGACGGTGGGACAATTTTGGATCGCTGTCATTGTTGCCGCCGCGACGGTCGTCGCCGCGCTCGGCGCGGTGGCTCAGAGGTTCGCTGCCTACAACGAATGGTCCTGCAAGGTCGGCTGGAAGGCAGTGGCATGTCCGCCAGCGGCTCTACCATCAGTCGATGAACTGTTCCCGCTGCGTGGAACGCGCGCCTATGACCAGTGCCTTGTGGCGCAGAGAGGAAGCACCGAAGCGTGCGACGCCATCATGCGGATGCGCGATGCTGACGAGCGATTGAAGAAGAAATGACGATCACACCTGACATGCTGACGCTGTCGTGGGGCCTGAATGACTGATCCATGGGCGTTTGGGTGGACGCCGTTGCTTACGATCATCGGCTTTTTCGTCACCCTTGGTATTGCGAATTTCGGGTTCCGAACCTTCGAGCGGTGGAAGCGGGAAAAGATCGAGGAAAAGCGAATTGACATTGCCATCGAAGCTCTTGAGCTTGCCTATGAGTGCCAAGAGGTTTTCGAGATTATCCGCAACCCGATAACGTCCGGGTCGGAGTACGCAGACATGCCGCGCCGGGATAGCGAAGGCGAGCCGGAATGGAGCAGCCGTGCTCCATTCTACGCGACGTTGAGGAGAGCGCAGGATAATGCGGGCATGTTCGAGCGGCTGGCGAAGTTACGTCCGAGATACATGGCGCTGTTTGGTGTGCCAGCAGCCGATAGTTTCAAACTGATCCGAGAGGCTCGCGCCCATGTCGTCGTTTCAGCGCAACATCTCTGCTTCCGCCCGTTCGTCGGGCCGGATGCCGATAACCAGCGGACGCGAAAGGAGTGTGACGTTTGGCACGGCATGGCCGAGGTATACCTTGCGGATTACCCAGGCGTGGATCGCGTGGACGTCCGCATAAAGGGCTTCGTCGAAGAGACTGAGCGGCGTTGTCGCCCGATTATCGACCGCACTTACGCCGCGCAGAAATCGAAGCGTTGGTGGCGGAGCAAGAAGCCCGCATAAGTACCGATGGAGCGTGGACACCGTGCAGGTGGCAGTCGCTCCGCATTCGGCCATCAGGGTCCTTTGGGGAGGGCCTGCGCCGGGTACGCGCGACGGCGGGCTATCTAGATATTTGCAATTCATGATTTCGCGTTTTGTTTTATGCAAGTCGGTACAAATCGCGGTGCCGCGATGTGGCGGATGTCGAACGCTCAGGCGTTGATCTTCATCGCGCTGGTCGCTGTCATGGTGGCGTTGGCGCTGCTGCTGACGTGATCGTTGACCGGAAGCGACACGACCTATGCGGCCATGCCACGAAGCCGAATGTGAAGTCCGCTCCCGTGAGCGTTGCAGATCTTTTGTGCTCAAAGCGAGCTTTTCGGATTTTGACCCGGTGCAGACATTAGACGATGTGCCAATCCCGAGCACATTGGACTGCCAGCGCCCTTGTGACCAACCTCACAGACCGTCCGCTTGCCTTTCCGCAGGGTGAGAATACGCTGCTCACGTTTGATTTGGGGCTGTAAATGGGCGCGCTTCGTTTTCTTTTGATCATTTTTGCTGTTTGGCTCGGATGCGGACCGGCCATGGCCGAACGGCGCGTCGCGCT
>NZ_AXAB01000075.1:0-20517 GCF_000472645.1 Bradyrhizobium sp. WSM2254
AAAGACCATAGAGCGACTGCAACAGCACAGCACGAAACAGCACCAGCACCGGATAGCCTGGCCGACCGGGACTCTCCTCATCCCGCAAATGGCCGATCAGCTTCTCGAACCGGTACCACTTGACCAGGCCAGCCAGCCGATCCAGCGCCGCATTGGCGCCGGCCCCCTTCGGCATCAGCGCTTCCACAAAGCTCGGCTGTCCCGTCTGCTTAACCGCCATCGCTACCCTCCAAGGCTTTGCCCTAGGGAATCACAATTGACGAATTACGCAACAGGCCCCTTGTGGGAGAAGGTGGCGCGAAGCGCCGGATGAGGGGTTCTGTCAGCGAGCTTGACTGCGAGAGGCTCACCCGCGGAGAGAGACCCCTCACCCGGCTTCGCTTCGCGAAGCCACCCTCTCCCACAAGGGGAGAGGGTGCAGCGCAGTCGCGGCGAGACTACTCCGCCGTCTGCTGCCGCAACTCCGCGACATCCTTCGCCGTCAGCCTTGAGCCCTTCGCACCGAACCGTGCCGTGACGTAGTTCGCCACCGCCGCGATCTCGTCGTCCGTGTACGCGTTGCCGAATGCCGGCATCGACAGCGCACCATCAGGCGTATGCCGCTTGGTGCCTGAGATCACGATCTGCGCGACGTTGGTGGCGGCGGGGTCGTTGACGGCCCAGGTGCCGGTGAGTGTTGCCATCGGCGACACCGGGCTCTCGCCGCTCCAGCCGTGGCAGCTGGCGCAGGCGCTGGCGAACACCTTCTTGCCGCGTGCATCGGCCGTGACGCCGTCGCGGTGCGAGGCGGGCGCGGCCGGCGCGGTGGTGGCAGGCAGGTCGGGCGAGGGCACCGGCGGCACGCTGCGGAGGTAAGCAACGATGCTGCTGATGTCTTCGGGGGCGAACTGGCTAAAGCTGTGGTCGACCGCTTCGCCCATCGGACCCGAGGCCGAGCCGTGGCCCGGTGCATGGCCGAGCGACAGATACGAGATCAGATCCTCGTCGCGCCAATTGCCGAGGCCCGTGGCCTTGTCGGAGGAGATGTTGAAGGCACGCCAGCCGGCCGTGATGGCACCGCCGAACTTCTTGCGGTTGTCCAGCGCGAAGCCGAGATTGCGCGGCGTGTGGCACTCGCCGCAATGCGCCAGCGCCTCCGCAAGATACGCACCGCGATTCCATTCCGGGCTCTTCGACGTATCGGGTGCAAAGCGCGTGTCCGGATTGAACACGGCCGACCAGAAGATCATCGCCCAGCGCTGGTTGAACGGGAAGGACAGCGTATTGTCCGGTGCCTTGGCGCGCACCGCCGGCAGGCTGAACAGATACGCCTTCACCGCCAGCACATCCTCGTCGGTCATGAAGGTGTAGGAGGTGTACGGCATCGCCGGATAGAGCCGCGCGCCGTCATTGCGCTTGCCGTGCTGGACCGCGTTCAGGAAATCCTGGTCGCTGTAATTGCCGATGCCGGTGTCCTTGTCCGGCGTGATGTTGGTGGAATAGAGCGTGCCGAACGGCAGCTTGAAGGCGAGCCCGCCGGAATAGTCCTTCTCGCCCGGCTTGGTGTGGCAGACCATGCAGTCGGCTGCCTTCGCCAGATACTCGCCGCGCTCGACCGGGCTCGCTTTCTCCAGCTTGGCCGGCACGCCGGTCGGCTTGCCGGCGCGGTAATCCGCCAGCGCCACTTTCTTGCCGCCGGCGAAGTCGAGCGGGCCGGGCCCGCGGATGATGAAGACGCCGAGCGCCACCGCGACGATGGCGATCAAAATGAGGCTCGCGAGGATACGCATCTTGCCGCTCATGCCTTTTTCCCCGCAGCCAGCAGTTTCCGGTCGATCGGCAGGCGCCGCAGCGCCACGCCGGTTGCGGCGTAAATCGCATTGCGCAGCGCCGGCGGTCCGGCCGTCGTGCCGGTCTCGCCAATTCCGCCGGGTGCCTCGCCGCTCTTGACGACGTGAACCTCGATCTTGGGCGTCTGATTGATCCGCAGCATCCGATAGTCATTGAAGTTGGATTGCTGGACTCGCCCCTTTTCGATGGTGATCTCGCCGTAGAGCGCGGCGGTAAGGCCGAAGATCAGCCCGCCCTCGACCTGAGCCACGATCGTATCGGGATTGACGGCGATGCCGGTATCCACCACCGAGGTCGCACGGCGGAGATTGATCTCGCCTTGCTCGTCGACCTCAGCTTCCACGACGGTTGCGATGAAACTCCCGAAGGACGGCTGCAAGCACACGCCGCGCCCGACGCGCGCCGGCAAGGTTTGACCCCAATTGGCTTTCTCTGCCGCAAGATTGAGGACGGACAGGAAGCGTGGTTGATTGGCCAGCATTCCACGGCGAAACTCGACCGGGTCTTTGCCCGCCTTGCGCGCCAGTTCGTCGATGAAGCATTCGACCGCAAACACGTTGTTGTTGGGCCCGACCCCGCGCCAGAACCCGGTTGGTATCGCCGGCGGTTCGGCCCGCACATATTCGACGTGGACATTCGGGATGTCGTAGGGCACGTCGGTGGCGCTGTCGATCGCGTCGATATCGATGCCTTTCTGGAAGGCCGGCGGCAGCCAGCGCGCGATGATCGCAGCGCCGGCAATCTTGTATTTCCAGCCGACGATCTTGCCGGCCGACAAGGTCGCTGCGATCGTATCGCGATAGACCGGTCGATAGATGTCGTGCTGAATGTCCTCCTCGCGGGTCCACACGACCTTGACCGGCCCGTTGACCTCTTTGGCGATACGAACGGCCGCGACCACCATGTCAGGCTCGAGCTTGCGGCCGAAGCCGCCGCCCAGCAGGTGATTGTTGACGGTCACCTTCTCGACCGGGAGCCCGGCCGCCTTTGCCGCCTCCGACTGCACGCGCGCCATGATCTGCGTTCCGGTCCAGATTTCGCAGGAATCGGGCGTGCAATGCACCGTGGCGTTCAACGGCTCCATCGTTGCGTGGGCGAGAAACGGCAGCTCGAACGAAGCTTCGAGTTTTTCGCCGCTCGCGAGGCCCTTGGCGATGTCGCCGGTGGATTTGGCGACCACGCCGTCCTTGGCGCTGGCGGCGCGCAAATCGTCCCAAATCGCTTTCGAATTGATCTTTGCGTTCGGTCCCTCGTTCCACGCGATGTCGAGCGCGTCCAGGCCTTTTTTCGCCGCCCACATGTGATCGCCGACGACGGCGACGAGATCGTCGAGCACGACGATCTTTCGCACGCCCGGAATTTTCTTCGCGGCACGATCATCGACCTTGCCGACCTTGCCACCGAAAACCGGGCACTGCGCCAGCGTTGCGAACTTCATGTTCGGCACGATGGCGTCGATGCCGTAGACGGCCTTGCCGTTGACCTTCTCGGGCGTATCGAGCCGCTTGAACGGCTGGCCGATATAGACGAAATCCTTGGGGTCCTTGAGCGGGACGTCCTTGGGCGGCGTCTGGCCGCTCGCGGCAGCCGCAAGCGCGCCATAGGAGAGCGTCCGGCCGCTCGCCTTGTGGGTCACCTCACCCTTCGACGTCGTGCAACTGGCGGGATCGACGTTCCATTGCGCAGCTGCAGCCTGCACCAGCATGGCACGCGCGCTGGCGCCGGCTTCACGCAGCGGCTTCCAGAATGCTCGGACCGATGTGGAGCCACCGGTCGCCTGAATGATGAAAATCGGATTGCCGTAAAGCTTTTCGTTGGCCGGTGCGTGCAGCAGTTGGACTTTCGACCAATCCGCGTCGAGCTCTTCCGCCAGGATCATCGAGACCGCAGTGTAGATTCCCTGTCCCATCTCGACCTGCGGCATCACCAGCGTGGTCGCACCTTCAGGGTCGATGCGGATGAAGGCGTTGGGCGCGAACTTTCCGTCGGTCGCGTCGGGCGGCTGCACCGGCTCGTTGATGGCGGCGCGCAGCGGCAGGTGGAAGGCGAGCAGGAAACCGGTGGCGAGACCCCCGGTCAGGAGCGTGCGGCGGGAGACGCTGTTGTGTGCATTCATGGCGGACCTCACGACTGACGGCCAGTGGCGGCCTGCTTGATGGCCTCGCGGATGCGCACATAGGTGCCGCAGCGGCAGATGTTGCCGGCCATGGCGGCGTCGATGTCGGAATCGTCGGGGTTTGGCGTTGCCGCCAGCAGTGCCGCAGCCGACATGATCTGGCCGGACTGGCAGTAACCGCACTGCACCACTTCGGCCTCTAACCAGGCCTTCTGCACCTTCGCGCCCGCAGGCGTGCTGCCGACGTGCTCGATGGTGGTGATGGTGCGGTTCTCGACCGCGCTGACCGGCAGCACGCAGGAGCGCACCGCCTTGCCGTCGACATGTACCGTGCAGGCGCCGCATTGCGCGATGCCGCAGCCGAACTTGGTGCCGGTCATCCCGAGGATGTCGCGCAGCACCCACAGCAGCGGCATGTCCGGTGGCGCGTCGAAGGATTTCGTTTCGCCGTTGATGGTGAGAACAATTGCCATATGCATCCCCTTGCTCGACGATCGCTTGCGGCGATCAAGCCGACGAAATTTCCGCGCGACCATAATCATAACGACGCGAACCGATGAAGCGTCGAAATTCCTGGCAATGCATATTTGCGCGACCGAAGCGTCAGGCCATGACGTTCACGAATTTGTGCGGCGATCGCTGCAACGGTTTTGGGCTAGTTGATATGATAATCGTCATGTTTTGACGCATTTTCGTCGCGCGCCTGGTCAATCGCCGCAGACGATCGTGCGAAGGCGCAAAATCATGCGATGACGAAATTCGTGCGATTGGGAAAGTCGGGCGACGGCCTGCACGGTGCACGGGATCAATTGCAACGGCCAACGGCCGGACGGCCGACGTGCGCGACGATGACATCATGCTCCTGTCTTGCCCGACGGAGCAATGGTTCATCGGCGCCTAAAGTGCGATAGCTGAAGTCGGATCGAGTTCGGCCGACGGCACAGCTCTCTCCGTCCCCTCCCCCCGCAGGGGAGAGGGAACGCACCTGCGCGGGGCGCTGGATGAGTCTCTTCGCCGGGCGCGTAAGCCATTGATTCCACGCGCGACGGCTACTGTGCATGGGGTTGTTTTTCAAGTTTTTGATTTCAGGGGCCGTCGCGAGACCCGTCAGCCCTGGCGAAAACCCATCCGGAATGCGCCCCAGTGCTTGCCGCGGACCATGATCGGCGAGGACAGGTCCTTCATCAGCACGAACTGCCCGCCGCCCATGTCGCGGCGATAGGTCTGGAGCAGGAACGGCTTGGTGTTCGCCGCGACCTTCTTCACCGCGCGGTCGTTGAACAGGCGGCGGTTGCGGCAATTGGCGTTATTCCAGACCGGGTCCTTGCCCTGCGGCAGGCGGTAGTTCGGATTGTGGGTCGGCAGGTAGCCGCCCCTGGCCCAGGCGACGCAGAACACGATGCGGGGGTCGGATTTCTGGATCGGGTCCTGGATGGCGGGCAGCACGCGGTCGGTGAAGTCGACGTAGCTGGTGAGATACTGCTTTGGATCGGTGCCGGGAATTTCCCGGTACTTCTCGTCCATGAGCTGGTCGAGCGTGATCTCGCCGCGATCGATCGCGGCCTCGAACTCGGCCGAGATCCGCTTGGCGGTCTCGACGACCGCGCGGATCAGCGGCGCGTCCGACGTCTCCACGCCGCTGTCGGCGATCATCGCGATCAGGCCTTCGGAGGTGTCGAGCAGCTTCGTCACCCTCTGATCGGCGCTCTTGAGATCGCGCGAGGAGAGGTCGACGCCCTTGGCGAGCTCGTTGAGCTCGCTGATGACGGTGTCGCAATGGCCGAGATTGGAGGTCGCCGCACGCGCGACGCTGTCGATCTCCGCTTCCACGGAGGCGAAACCCTGCTGGACGCGCGAGATGATGCTGGAGATCTGCTGGGCGCCTTCGCCGGCGGTCTTCGCGCGCTGCGAGGCGTCGCTGCTCTCGCCGATCAGGCCTTCGATCTGGCCGTCGAGATCGCGCACGGTGTCGGAGATCTGGTGCGTGGCCTGGCGGGTGGCTTCGGCGAGGTTCTTCACCTCGCTTGCGACCACCGCGAAGCCGCGGCCGGCATTGCCGGCCCGCGCTGCCTCGATGGTGGCGTTGAGAGCGAGCAGATTGGTCTGTTTCGCGATTGCCTCGATCGAGCCGGATACCTTTGCCACCTGCGCCAGCGCCGAGCCGACCGCGCTCAAGCGCGCCTCGATCCGCCCCACGGCGGCGACAAGCTCGGAGATGTGGCTGACGGCGGTATCGACCGCGCTGCGCGACTGCGCGATCTCGCCGACCGCAGCGGACGTCGTCGTTTGCACAGCCTGCGACGCATTGGCGATGTCGTGGTTGGCCGAGACCATCGTCTCGGCCGTCTCCTGGAGGTGATGGAACCGTTCCGACTGGTTCGCGACGCGGTTTGCGACTTCCTGGACGTTGCCGGCAATGTCGGCGAGCTCCACGCCGAGGCCGCCGATGCGGTCGGCGAGCTGGTCGATCAGTCGTTCGGCGAGCGTCCGGTTGGATCCGGTGTCCAGTACGGCAAGTTGTACGACGGACATGTCTTGAGAGTCCTCCAGTCAGAGCCGTTCGCCGGCTCCCGCGGCATTCCCAGTCCAGCTTCGACCTTAGAGGATGATTCGCGCCCGGCGTCTTGCCTAGGAGTGCACGAGAGCGTGCACTACAGCTTGTAAGCGGTGCGGAATCCGCCCCAGTGCCGGCCCTGCACGCGGATCGGGACGTCGATCTCGCGCATCATCACCGTGTTCCCGTTGCCCATGTCGCGCGCATAGCTCTGGACCAGGTACGAGCGCAGGTTGCGCGCGGCGGCCAACCCCGCCGGATCGTTGAAAATACGCCGGTTGCGGCTGTTGGCCGTGTTCCAGGCGACGTCGCCCGGCCGCTGCGGATGCGAATAGATCTTGTTGTGCACCGGCAGGAAGCCGTTGCGGTCGACCATGGCGCAGAACGCCATGCGCGGTTCCTTGGCGAGAAAGGCTTCCTGGAANGGCGGCAGCGCGCGGTCGGCCCAGTCCAGATATCTGGTGCGGTATTGCTGCGGACTGGTGCCCGCAATCTCCACATAGTCGGTGTCGAACAGGTCTTCGATCCTGACCTCGCCGCGTGCAACCGCCTGCTCGAAGATCGCGGTCAGCGCGCTGCCCGCTTCCATGGCGCGGGTGACGAACTCCGTGTTCTCCTCGTGGATCGCCCACAGCCTGTCTTCGATCTTCTCGCGGAGCTCGGCATTGGGATTGACGAAGTGCGCGCGGGCTCCGGCCTTGGATTGCTCGACGACGCGCAGGCGGCAGGCGCCGACCAGTTCGAGGCTGCCTTCGATCATCGCTTGCGGTGCCAGCCGGCCTGCGTCAGCACCGCCGATCAGCACGCCGTCCATCGCGATCTCGTAGACCGGCATCACGCCGCGTGCGCTCTCGAACTTGAGATGGCAGGGCAGGCGCTCGGTCTTGCGGCGGTCGTCGTGCTCGCTCTGGCGCAGCAGCACCGCGCAGCGCGATTTCAGCTTCTGTGCAAAGGTGGTGACCGCCTTGCCGGCGCTGGCGACGTTCTCGCCATGGGTCTCGGCCGCCTTGGTTGCGGCATCGATCTCGGCGGCGCTCTGGCCGACCGAGACGATGAACTCCGACGCGCTGGCGGCATTGCCGGAGACTTCGCTCGTGGTGGCGTTCTGCTCGGCGACCGCGCCATTGACGGTCTCGAAGACCGGGCGGATCGCCTCGATCGCCTGCGAAATGCGGTGCACGGCATCGGCTGAGCCGGCGGCGTCGCGCTGGAGCGCGTCGATCTTCTTGGTGATCTCTTCCGTCGCGCCCTGGGTCTGCACCGCGAGTGCCTTGACCTCGGTGGCGACGACCGCGAAACCCTTGCCCGCAGCGCCGGCGCGCGCGGCCTCGATGGTCGAGTTGAGCGCGAGCAGCGTCGTCTGCCGCGCGATCTGGGCGATCAGATTGACGACGTTGCCGATGGCCGCCGAGGATTCCCGCAAGCGGTCGACATTGGCGCGGGCTTCCTGCGCCGCGGCACTGGCCTCGTCGGCGAGCTTGCCGGCCTCGCGAACCTGCGCGCCGATGCCTTGGGCGGACTGGGTGAACTTGTCGGCGGCATGGGCGAAGGTGGATGCGGTCGACTGCGCGGCGTTGGTGCGGCCGGTCAGGGCGTCGGTGCGGTCGCGAATGGCCGCAAGCGTCACGGCGGTCGCTTCGGCGCCGCCGGCCACCGAATTGGCGGCGCGCTCGAGCTGGCGAATCATCGCGCCCAGCTCGAGTTCCAGCAGTTCCAGGATTTCCCTGGCCGAATCGCCCTCAGTGGCCGAGCCGGGCTCGGAATGGGCCGGCGGCTGCGCAGCCTGCGGGGCGGCCGCGGGCGCAGCCATGTCCGGCAGACGCTTCCGAAATAGTCCGAACGCCATCAGGTCTCTCTTGTCGGGGGACGGTCGGACATTATTTTCGCAGTCCGGAATGAAGTCAGGGTTAACGATGCCTGACATCTAGGCGCGAGGCATTACTGTGTTACCTTAAAGTCGTAGAGCCTCTTCATTTCGGCGGGTTGGCGGCCTATAAGGCCGCGCTTCCCACTCACCTTGGCTGACGATTCCTTTACGAGACCACGCATGGCCGGACATTCCCAATTCAAGAACATCATGCACCGCAAGGGGCGGCAGGATGCCCAGAAGTCGAAGCTGTTCGGCAAGCTGGCGCGGGAAATCACCGTCGCCGCCAAGCTGGGGACGCCCGACCCCGCCATGAACCCGCGCCTGCGCGCCGCCGTGATCGCCGCGCGCCAGGAGAACATGCCGAAGGACAATATCGAGCGCGCAATCAAGAAGGCGCTCGGCAGCGACGGCGAGAACTATGACGAGATCCGCTACGAGGGCTATGGCCCCGGCGGCGTCGCCGTCATCGTCGAGGCGCTGACCGACAACCGCAACCGCGCCGCTTCCGACATCCGCTCCTTCTTCACCAAGTCCGGCGGCAACCTCGGCGAAACCGGCTCGGTCTCCTTCATGTTCGACCGCACCGGCATCATCGAATACGACCGCAGCGTCGCCTCCGACGACGCCGTGCTGGATGCTGCGATCGAGGCCGGCGCCGACGACGTGATCTCGGGCGAAGGCGGGCACGAGATCTACGCCTCGACCGAAGGCTATCGCGACGTCGCCAAGGCGCTGGAAGCCAAGTTCGGCGAGCCGCGCAAGGCCGCGCTGATCTGGAAGCCGCAGAACACGGTCGCCGTGGACGACGAGACCGGCGAGAAGCTGCTCAAGCTGATGGACCTGCTCAGCGAGCACGACGACGTCCAGCACGTCTACGCCAATTTCGAGGTGTCGGACGCGCTGATGGCGAAGATGGCCGGGTAGGGCCGTTAATTCCAAACTCCGCTGTCGTCGCCCGGCTTGACCGGGCGACCCAGTATTCCAGAGACGCCAGAAGGATACGGAGAAGCCGCGGCGTACTGGATACCCCGCTTTCGCGGGGTATGACGCCGGAGTGTAGGGCGGGCGCCGTCCGACCATCACCGCGAACCCACTTCCCCTGTTACTTTCGTTCTGTTTCTGTTTCGCTGCAAGCAGTCAGCCGCTATCACTGGCCCATGACTGCGCTCCCGATTCGTGGCCCCGTTCGCATCATCGGCATCGACCCCGGCCTGCGCCGTACCGGTTGGGGCGTGATCGAGGCCGAGGGCAACCGCCTGATCTATGTCGCCTGCGGCTCGGTGGAACCGCCGGACGACCTGCCGCTGTCCAGTCGCCTGCTCGCAATCCATGAAGGGCTCGCGGCCGTTCTGTCCGATCACAAGCCGATGGAAGCCGCGGTCGAGCAGACCTTTGTCAACAAGGACGGCGTTGCCACCCTGAAGCTCGGCCAGGCCCGCGGCGTCGCCATGCTGGCGCCCGCAATGTTCGGTATCAGCGTCGCCGAATACGCGCCGAACCAGGTGAAGAAGACCGTGGTCGGTGCCGGTCATGCCGACAAGCAACAGATCGCGATGATGCTGAAGATATTGCTGCCGAAAGCCGAGCCGCCGTCAGCCGACGCCGCCGACGCGCTCGCCATCGCCATCACCCACGCCCATCACCGCCAGAGCACGGCGCTCAGGCTGAAGGTGGTCGGGATATGATCGGCAAGCTGAAGGGCCTGATCGATTCCTACGGCGAGGATTTCGTCATCCTCGACGTCGGCGGGGTCGGCTACCAGGTGCATTGCTCGACGCGCACGCTGCAGCATCTGCCCTCGCAGGGCGAGGCCGCCGTGCTGTCGATCGAGACCTATGTCCGCGAGGACCAGATCAAGCTGTTCGGCTTTCGCACCGACCAGGAGCGCGAATGGTTTCGCCTGCTCCAGACCGTGCAGGGCGTCGGTGCCAAGGTCGCGCTCGCCGTGCTCGGCACGCTCGCGCCGTCCGACCTCGCCAATGCGATTGCCCTGCGCGACAAGGCCGCGGTGGCGCGCACGCCGGGCGTCGGCCCCAAGGTCGCCGAGCGCATCGTCACCGAGTTGAAGGACAAGGCGCCGGCCTTCGCCAATGTCGACCCTGCTGTCGTGCATCTTGCCGGCGCCGTCGACGACCAGCGCGCGCCGCGGCCCGTCGCGGATGCGATCTCCGCGCTGGTCAATCTCGGCTACGGCCAGCCGCAGGCGGCGGCCGCCATTGCGTCGGCCTCGCGCAGCGCGGGTGAGGGCGCCGAGACGGCGCAGCTCATTCGCCTCGGCCTGAAGGAACTCGCGAAGTGAGCGATCCCAAGGCCAACCGCATGGTCACGCCCGAACGCCGCAGCGACGACGTCGGTGACACCGCGCTGCGCCCGCAATCGCTGTCCGATTTCGTCGGCCAGCAGCAGGCCCGCAAGAATCTCTCGATCTTCATCGAGGCCGCGCGCAAGCGCGGCGAGGCGCTGGATCACGTGCTGTTCGTCGGGCCCCCCGGCCTCGGCAAGACCACGCTAGCGCAGATCGTGGCCAAGGAGCTCGGCGTCGGCTTTCGCGCCACATCGGGCCCCGTGATTGCCAAGGCCGGCGACCTCGCGGCGCTCCTGACCAATCTCGAAGAGCGCGACGTGCTCTTCATCGACGAGATCCATCGCCTCAGCCCGGCGGTGGAGGAAGTGCTCTATCCCGCGATGGAGGATTTTCAGCTCGACCTCATCATCGGCGAGGGCCCGGCGGCGCGCTCGGTGAAGATCGAGCTGTCGAAATTCACCCTGGTCGGCGCCACGACGCGTGCGGGCCTGCTCACCAATCCCTTGCGCGACCGCTTCGGCATTCCGGTCCGGCTCAATTTCTACACCATCGAGGAGCTCGAAAGCATCGTCAGCCGCGGCGCGCGCGTGCTGAATGTCGGCATGAGCGCGGATGGCGCCAACGAGATCGCACGCCGCGCCCGCGGCACGCCGCGCATCGCCGGGCGCCTGCTCCGGCGCGTGCGCGACTTTGCTTCGGCGGCGAATGCCGACACGATCGATCGCAAGATTGCCGATCACGCACTCAGCGCGCTCGAGGTCGACGCCGCGGGCCTGGATGCCATGGACCGCCGCTATCTCACGACCATTGCGATGAACTATGGCGGCGGTCCCGTCGGTGTCGAGACGATGGCCGCAGCGCTCTCCGAGCCGCGCGATGCGATCGAGGACATCATCGAGCCCTATCTGATCCAGTGTGGCTATCTCCAGCGCACCCCGCGCGGCCGGCTGCTCACCTCGCACGCCTTCCGCCATCTTGGCCTCGCCGAACCCAATCGCGATGCGGCACAGTTCGGCCTGTTCGGCACCGACGAAAGCGACGACTGACCGCCGCAGTCGATGAACCCACCGGTTCCATCCCGGCACTAATCCGAACGCGCGGCGAACATGATCGCCGCACACGGACTGGAGTGGGAAGGAATGGCGCCGACGGACGACACGAGGCTGCTCAAGACCATCGCGCCGCAGCTGCGCACGCCCGACGAGACCGAGGCGCTGCTGGATTCGATGCCGCTCGGCGAGCTGGCGTCGATGTGGTGCGCGCTTCAGCGCGTCAGCCGTCGCGACCAGGTCGGCAGCATCTGGGCCATCAAGGTCTATTTCGACCATCTGCCGCATCGCAGGCCGCAAGCCGCGCTCGATCTCGTGCTCGATGTTCTCAAGACCGAGACCGACAAGCCGACGGTGATGCAGCTCAACGACAAATTCCTGCTGGCGCTATTCTATGCGCATGGCACGGAGGTGATGGCGCGCGTCGAGCAGGAAGCCGCGCACAATGACCGGCTGCGCTGGCTGCTGGGCGGCGTGCATGTCGGTCCCGACGATCCCTTGATGTCGCGTATTGCAGGCCTCGCCGATCGCGAGGCGTGGCATGCCGACCATCTGGCGCAGCGCACGCCGCGCGAGCCGTTCGATTGCGCCAACATGTCGGTCGCCGAGCTCGCGCGCGCCTTGGTCGAGCAATATTCCCGATCCGAGCGCGACCAGGACGACAATCTGTTCGCGATCATGGATTTCGAGCGCGACCTGCGCGAGGACGATCCCGACAGGATGATCGACCTGATCCTGGAGATCCTCAAGATCGAGTCCAACCCGGTGCTGCTGTCGCTGCTGGCCGCCGGTCCCCTCGAAGACGTGATCAGCGTCGGGACGATCGACCGCATCGAGCGCGAGGCGCGCGCCGACGCACGTTTTCGCGATCTGCTCGGCGGCGTCTGGTACTATCGTGCGCCCGACGAATTGAAGGCGCGGCTGGATGCGCTGGTCGGCGAGAGCCGATGGTAGCCTTTGTGCAGACCGTCTGCACCGAGATGCAGGCGGTCTGCACGAGCGCACCCCAATTCCGCTTCAATCGGCCCGCATCAAGATGCCGTAGCAGAAGCGGACTTCAATGATCACGCGCCGTCATCTCATCCGTTCCTTCGGCGGCCTGTCCGCCCTCGGTGTCTCGACCGCCGCCTACGGCGTCGGTATCGAGCCGGTGCTGCGGCTCGGCGTCACCCGCTATCATCCGATCCCGCGGCAATGGCCGGCGGATCTGCCGCTCAAGATCGCCGTGATCGCCGACGTCCATGCCTGCGATCCCTGGATGTCGCTGGAGCGGATCGAGGCCATCGTCGACCGCACCAATGGGTTGAATGCCGACCTCATCGTGCTGCTCGGCGACTATGTCGCCGGACTTCACCAGGTCACGCGCATCATTCCCGCGAACGAATGGGCCAGGGTGCTCGCGGGCCTGAAAGCGCCGCTCGGCGTCCATGCCGTCATGGGCAATCACGATTATTGGGTGGACAGGGCCGTGCAGCAGGCCGGGTATGGCCCGACGGTGGCGCATCGTGCGCTGGAGGCGGCCGGTATTCCCGTCTACGAGAACGACGCCGTGCGTCTCACCAAGGACGGCCGCCCGTTCTGGCTCGCCGGCCTCGGCGATCAGCTCGCCTTTCTGCCGGCGCGGCGCTTCCGGCGCACGGGGCGCGTCGGTGCCGACGATCTCACCGCGACGCTCGCCAAGGTCACGGACGACGCGCCGATCATCCTACTCGCGCACGAGCCCAACATCGCGCCGCGCGTGCCCGCGCGCGTCGCGCTGCAACTGTCCGGCCACACCCATGGCGGCCAGGTCCGGCTGCTCGGCTGGTCGCCGGCAGTTCCCCGCCAGCACGGGCTCCGGCTGGCCTATGGTCATGTCAGGCTGAAATGCGACGTCATCATCTCCGGCGGCCTCGGTTGCAGCATCATGCCGCTCCGTGTCGGCGTGCCACCGGAGATCGTCGAGGTGACGCTGGGGAGGACGGGGCCGGCGGTGGCGTAGCCTGCGCTTGCACGGCCGGCCGTTTTTGCGCAAAACGGGCCGGTAGCAAAAAGCGAAGAGGCACGCGACGTGACTGCCCATCTCGACGGCGAGATCCGCGACGGCCGCCATCACATGCAGGTCCGCGTCTACTACGAGGACACGGATTTCCCTGACTTGCCATTGTCGTAGTAGGCAAACGTGCTGATTTCTCCTGCCTTGCGGTTTTCGGGGAAAAGTTTCTCACCGAGAAGGGCGGCGCTGTTCATGTAGGGCGTATATTCGTAGGGCATCCGCTTGCGAACCGGATGCACTACAATGCAGCCGATCAAGTTGCGGAAGGCGTTACGAGTTTCGATCGCCTTCGGGTCGAACTTGAGCGCAGTGACCAGTCTTCGAGTCTCCGAACGGTATCGGTCACTGAATTTTCGGTGGTCGAATGGGATCACATTTTCGCTGCCACTGCCCATCAGCCGCAAGCGCTCTTCAACGGTTTCCCGTTCTAGGTCGCATTCATCGATCCGCTTGAGTAACTCATCCGGTTTGCGACGGCTGTTCGCGATGGCATATGTCAGCCGTTCGATCTCGGTAGTCAACACACGGCGTCGACGGTCCAGTTTAGCGAGTTCGCTGTCGCCCTTGTTCCGACCGTTTTTGCATTCCTCCTTCCAAGCACGCATCGCCTCTTCAGTGGCCTTCGGCGAAAGCAATTTCGCTTCGATTTTTTCGGAGGCATCCTTGAGCAGAATGTCCATGTCAAAGCTACGGGTGTGCTTGCAGGTGCCCCGCTGATGCGCGTTGGCGCATGCGGCGCGCGGCGCGCCATTTCGGGAGGATTGAGCGATTCGCATATGGCCGTTGCAGACACCGCACCGCAGAACGCCGGCAAGCGGGTGTTCATTGTTGCGCGGAATCACGAGGCGGCGGCGCGGCTTGCCAGTCGGCCCGAACATATGTACGGCACGCACGCTACGAACCTTCTGCGCTCGATCCCAGAGCGCTTGCGGAATGATCCGCAGCTCAGGCTTTTTGACTATGATATGGCGTTCTTCTGGATTGCGGCGCTTCTGCTTCTTCTGCGTCTCCGGGTTAAGAAGTGTCGAGCGAACGTTCCAATGTATCTCGCCGATATATAGCTGGTTGCCGATAATGCCGCGACCATGCCGACCGCCAGTGATGCACTGATGGTTCCAGGTGGTGCGACCAGCCTTGTTCTTGTGACGAGTTGCCCCGGGTGAGGGCACACCTTCGCGGGTGAGATCAGCGGCGATAGTTCGGGTCGAGCGGCCTACCGCATATTCGGTGAAAATGCGGAGCACGATCTTTGCTTCTTTCTCATCGATCACGCGTTCGCCGGGCGCGCCCGACCTCGGCCGATAACCATAGGCGTGGGAGCCAGGAATTCTTCCGTTGGCAACAGCGTTGTCATGGCCACGCCGAACCTTTTCGGCGAGCTGCGGCTTGTAAATCGTGTTGTAGAGACTTGCGATGCTGATGTCGGTGGCGGTCGCATAGACGCCCTTCTGATCCATCAGCTCAACGCGGTTGAACTCGAAAACCTGCTTGAGACGCTGGATGGTTGCGGGATCGCGCGACAAACGGTCGAAGTGCTCAACGACGACCACGTCAAAGTCATGATTTCGCACACCGTTGAGCAGGCGTTGATAGCCGTCCCGCGCACCTTCAGTAAGACCAGATTTTGCGGCATCCACAAATTCCCCGATGACATCGAGATTGCTGCGCAACGCAACCTTCCTGCAGAGCAATAGCTGACCGTCAATCGAGGTCGCCTTTTGCAGGTCGCTGGAATAGCGGGCGTACAGTACGGCCGTTTTCTTGGATGACGCTGTCGTCATGCCGGTCCTCTATCGGCTGCCCCAAACCATCGTTTTCAACCCGTGCGATCTGGCGTCCGATGGCGCGCGCCAGGTCAAACCAGATTTCCTCATTGTCGGGATTATCCCAGCTCTGAGGGTGGGAGGGGTCAAGCGGTCGAATGATAGCCCGTTGTCCTCGGAGAGATCGGATGCGGGTACGCATTTGCAAACTCGCCAGCAGAAGCTAACGTAAATTTCCGCCCTGCGCTACAGCCGGGCGGCTGTGATTACTTGCGGCGCTTGCTTCCACCATTCGCATCTCCGATCGCTCCTGTGCCCGCCAGAATTTCTCTGCCATTTCACGACTTTTGTTGCTGCGATGATCCGATCCAGATCGTCGTTCAGCCACAGCTTCCCTCGGCCGTGGCCGTGACCCGACAGGAATCACAGGACTACACGTGACCTTTGCCTGTGGAGCATTCATGGAAGTCTCGATCTGCGCAGTTGTGAGTCCATTCATGTTGACCGCGGCGGCGGCGAATGAAAATGAGATTCTTCAAATATCTCAACGCTTCGTATCGGGTGTTAGCGCACTCCTGCGATGGTGGTCGTAGGCGGGAGCAGACTCGCTAAGCAAAGCGGAGTAAAAATACTTGCGCGTGACGGCGACGAAGGTCCGAAGACCTGCGTCCAACTCTCTTAGGAGCTCTCCTGTGGCATTGCCGCGCTCTCCGGCGGCAACGCCGTATGTTCGGAAGCGGTCCGCATCGACACCCCGACCGCCGTCCCGAACATCAAGAAGATCATCGAGCACGAAAGGGGTCAGTTCACGGATAACGCGGATCAAGGAACAGCAACGCGAAGGGGGCGATCGTACGCCCATCTGTTAGGCATCAGCTCCTTCACCCCCCGCGACCGCCTTGGTCCACTCCAACGATACCCGATCGACGGCTCGTAGATCGGCATCCTTGCCCGGATCGGCCTCGAACCAACTGGCCTTGTGTCGATTGACTTTGTTGCGATGGCCGTCGCCGCGCTCCTGCGCGCAGCTGCACTCGGCGTCCGTCCCGAGATCGTCCGTATATATATGCTCTGGCCCGGACCTTGCGGACGAGTCCGTCGAAACCTTCGTCCATCGCGCGCAGCGCCTGACGGACGAGGTGGTCCCCCTGTGCCAGTTCGTCCCGAAGCATGACCGGCGGATTGTCGCCGCGTGGGCCGTCTTCGTCGCCTCAGCAGGCTGTCCTGCACGTGCGCCGCCGGCTTGCCGGTCAGGGAGGCGTCGTTATCCAACCAGACGGCGAGCGGCCGCCAGGCTTGGCGCACCGCCTCTTCGGCCTGTTCGCGTTCCAGATCATCCAACGGCGCGTTCGCGCCTGCCACGATCTCGCGCAGACACACACGATGGCTTTCGCGAAGATCGACAATGCGGCCGCGGAGAAAGGTGCGAAGCCGCTCGGGATCCTCCTGGGCCGAATTGAAGAAAAGGAGCGATCGGGTCGTCCATCTGATCGGGTCGTCCATCTTGAGCCGCGGTAGCTTGACCCGAATCAGGTCCGACTTGAGATCGTAGCCGTCTTCAACGGTCTCGACAGGAACGCCGCTGTCGGTCATCTGGATCGCTTCATCCGGTCTCGGCAGCACCAGCACCGCCGCCCGCCTTTGGAACAGGAGGTCGGTGGTTCGAGCCCACCCAACTGTACCACCGTTGCGGATAATTCCGCTTTCTCAGCATCTTATTGATAGACCTGCTGGATTTGTGCCGCCTAAAATACAAAAGGCGTTACAAATGGCATTGCGTATGGTCGCGTTGAACAGAGCCACAGATGGTCGGTGGTTTGCTCGCAAGGGCATCCCCGAGGACGTTCGCCAGGACTATCAACGGCTCTATGGGCACAAGCGCGAAGCACACCTCAAGCTTCCGGCCGGCACCCCCAAGCACGAAGCCAAGGCCCGCCTCGGAGAGTGGGAGGCCGAGGTCGAGACCCGCATTGCCACCCTGCGGGCCCAAAGGAATGGAGAGGGCCAGCCACTTACAAGGCTCAACGCAATCGCGCTGGCGGGTCGTTGGTACAATTGGTTCGTGAAGCAGCATGAGGACGACCCGCGCCGCGCAAGCCATTGGCGGGAGCTAAGCGACCTTTGGGTGTCGGAAGTGTTGCTCCCCCATAGGCCCGATGACCACGAAGAGCACCACCACCGCTACAACGATTGGGAAAAGGCCCCAGAGGTTCGAGAGGCAGTGCGGCCGCAAGTCGCCGAGTGTGCGCGGGTGGCGACGTTTCTCGCCAGCGAGGGAATGGCACTCAATTCCAGCGCCTATGCTCTCTTTGTGGATGCTGTTAGCGACAACCTACTGCAAGCACTTTCGGTGCTAGAGCGGCGAGCCAATGGCGATTACTCCCGCGACGATACGCCGGACAGCTTCCCGCCGTTCACAGAGGGGCAAGCCCGCGCGGCAGGCGTGAGCTGCTGGGAATTGTTCGAGGCTTTCGTGACTGCAACAACGCCTGCACCTAATACGGTGACGCGCTGGCGAGCCGTATTCCTCGAAATGCAACGCGAGTTTGCCGAGGTGGGAGCGGATGGAATCACCGAGGACGCTGCGCGCAAGTGGGTGCGTGGTCTGATCACAGAGAAGCGTGCGGCGATCACTGTCCGGGAGATTTGGCTTTCAGCCTCGCGTCGTGTGTTTAGTTGGGCGCGCGAGCACAGGCGCGTTCGCCAAAATCCTTTCAAGGAAGTCAAGGTTGACGTTCCCCGCAAGGTGCAGACGCGCGAGGACGGCCGCAGCTTCACCACCGCAGAGGCCAGCATCATTCTGAAAGCCAGCCTCGCATATCAGAAGCCTGTCACGCCAACCGAGAGGACGCGCCGTTGGGTGCCATGGCTGTGCGCGTACTCAGGCGCGCGGTCAGGTGAAATCACTCAGTTGCGCGGCGGCGACATTGAAGAACGCAATGGATTCTACGTAATGAAGCTGACGCCCGAGGCGGGCACGCTCAAGACTGGCAAGCCGCGCGTTGTGCCAATCCACGAGCACTTGATCGCTCAGGGCTTCATTGAAATGGTACAGCAGGTTGGGAAGGGGGCGCTGTTCTACAATGACAAGACGCCCCAGAAGAAAAGCAATGACCCTTTGAAGCCATCGCGTTCTCGCGCCGACACTGCTCGCGCTCGCCTGGGAACATGGGTTCGTGGATTGGGTGTTGATGATCCCGAACTCAGCCCTAACCATGCTTGGCGCCACCTCTTCAAGAGGATCGGTGATGAAATTGGGATGGCGGAGAAAATGAACGACGCCATCACAGGGCACACGCAGGCGACCGAGGGGCGGAAATATGGCCCGCCGACTGCGGTGGCCATGGCCGAAGCTCTCAAGAAATTCCCGCGCTATAAGCTGGATTGAACGTGTGGCCCCTCGCCGGACAAGTCGCGTGTCCGGCCACTTGGGCAACGAAGCGCACACGCAGTGCCAGGGCAAGCCGCTGACTGGGCAGGCCGACCGCCACGAAAAGGGCAAAGCGCCGTGACGAGCTGGGCCAGCGGGGGTGCGGCGTGACTTACAATCCGCGAAGCAGGCCGTGTACTTTAGGTAGAAAACGCGGGATAATACGCAAAGTTGCCGCGCGTTGTGCCGGAGGCAAGCATGGCCACAACACCACCCGTGCCACCTGACCCATCGCAATGGAGACCTCCGAGGGACTTCGAGAAGGCTTGGAAGACCCGCCCTCCGCCTTTGCCGCCCGATCCTGAGACTGTCGAGAAGCGAGCCCGCTTCAAACAGCTTCCGCTTGAAGAGAAACTTGTTCAGTTCAAGCAGCTCACGACGTTAGAAGAGAAGTATGAGCACCTCAAACAGCTGAAAACATTTCAGGAGGGACTAGCCCACTTCAAACTGATCACATTTCCCGAAAACGAAAAGTGGGCAAGAATTTTTGAAGCACTCTGCTACGTGTACGCTGTTTCCGCAGTCGTCCTTTATGCGTTAGGAATGTATAATGTTTGGGCGACAAGAGTTGTTTATTATTTGTGGAAGGCAAACCTGTTCGGAATTACTTGGGGAGTGGTTCCTTACACCTGCGCTCATCAAAGCGTTTCGCGGGGCGACGACATCTGCCAACGGACCAACTACTGGAATGATTTCCTCGACCTCAAGGGCACACCGTACCTACACGAGTTCCACTATTCTTTTTTCTTTTTCATTTTGGGTGGCCTCGTCTCCATTCGGATCATTGTCTTTTGCTGGAGTAAGGCTGAGGCCGCGTTTGACGTCGATTTTCTTTCGCGCGTTATCGACAAGTTCCTGCCAGGCAAACCCAAGGGGTAGGGGGACGTGGTCTGTCGTTCGCTTTGGTTGTTAGGTGCTGACCGTATTTGCGGTGTTCAGGTGTCCTAGTTTGTTTCGGCCGCACGCGGGCTCCCGAGGAAACCTGTGTGCGGCCTTTGGCTTGTCTGTGGGCTACGCTGCTTCCTTCACCAGCTCACTCTTACCGCCGCGGCCCGTGCTGACGTAGGTCACCCCACGCGCCTTGAGGGCCATGGTGGTCCGGTGGTTCTCGTTACGAAGGTTCTTCTGCAAATCCTTCTTGGCATCCTGCTTGAGCCCTAGCTCACGAGCCACCGCCGTCATCGATGTACGCCCCGGAGCCCGATTATCCATGAAGGTCAACAAACGCTCATGGGGCGTCCCTGCACCCCTCCTGTGGACCTTGGGGCCATCTGGCTCAAAGGGCCAATCCGTGACCTGTATCGTCTCCCTCCGGTGTGGGCCGTCTTGTTGGGTTAGGTCGATTGCGCTGTAACAGTCCTTATGGACGGCCATAAGCGCAGTACTCAGATCGAACGGTTAGAGGTTGTCGAGACGGGCCGACGGCGGCGCTGGTCTGATGACGAGAAGCTTCGGATCGTGTTGGAGAGTTTGGAGGCACCGCGAGCGATATCATCGACGGCGAGGCGTCACGGGATATCGCGCTCATTGTTGATGACGTGGCGGCGTTCGTTCCGCCCTGAACC